>CATIQX010000152.1 GCA_949531795.1 Cryomorphaceae bacterium
ACTTTTTATTTTGCGGAGAGGAAGGGATTCGAACCCCCGGTACCCGTAAAGGCACAACTCCTTAGCAGGGAGCCCCGATCGGCCACTCTGGCACCTCTCCAATATTTTTCAAAACAAATTAAATGAACTATTTTTTTTGGTTTGCAAATGTATACTAATCTATATTTATAGCAAATATTATTAACAATTATTTAAAAATATTTAAAGAGCTATTACTCTTATTATTTTTACCAAATGTTATATTTGCACATCTTAAATCCTATTATGATTAAAAAAATATTTATAACGTTCTTTATATCAGTAACATTAGCAGCTTGTGTAAATGAAAGAGACCTTTCACAAAACACAGTAATTGCACACATATCTGTTCAGCCTGACGGACTACACCCGTTTAATGATAACTCTGCTATTAGAAGTTATATATTTAACTACACTCAAAAAACACTCATAAAATTGGATATTAATAGCTTAGATTATATACCATCTCTAGCTAAAAATCTACCTACTGCTTCAAAAGATAATCTATCTTTTGAATATGAAATTAAAGAAGGTGTTTTATGGGATGATGGAACAGAACTAAATGCTGAAGATGTTGCATTTTCAGTAAAACTAATGCTTTGCCCTCTTACTAATAACGCTCAAATAAGAAGTAATTATACTACTGTAATTAAAAGTATAAAACTTGACCCAAGTGATCCCATGAAATTTACAATGTATGCGCAAAATGTTCATTGGGAAAATAAATTTATTTTTACAGAAATATTTATTCAACAAAAAAGTTTGTGGGATTCTGAAGGAATACTAGATAATGTTTCTTTTGAAAATTTATTGTCAGAAAATTTTAATGAAACAGAAGAGTTGCAAAAATGGTTTAACTCTTATAATAATGCAGATAATAGTTACCAGCCAAATCTTTTAACTGGACTTGGAGCATATCAAGTAACTCAATGGGAAGCCAGCCAGTACATCACAATAGAAAAAAAAGAAAATTGGTGGGGGGTAAATGACACTTCAGTATATAACCAAGCCTACCCTGAAAAAATTATATTTAAAATTATTACAGAAGATGCATCATCTTATCTTGCTCTTAAGAATCAAGAAATTGATGTGACAACTAGAATTGGCACTGTCAAACTAATGAAATTGCAAGAACGAGAGTATTTTAATGATAATTACGACTCTGACTTTTTAGATCAATATTCATTTAGTTATATGGGATTAAATATGAAGCCAGATGGAATAAAACAAAAACCATTCTTTATTGATCAAAAAGTAAGAAGAGCCATGGCTTATCTTATTCCTATTGATGAAATTATTGAAGTAATGATGCATGGAAAAGCAAGTAGACAAGCTTCATTAATTTCTCCTCTTAAAAGCACTTATAATGATACTTTAAAATTAATTCCTTTAGATATTGAGAAGGCAAAAGAGCTACTAACTGAATCAGGATGGGTAGATACTGATGGAGATAATATAAGAGATAAAATGATTAATGGAATTAAAACCCCATTCTCTTTTAAGTTAAGCTACATGAGTTCTCCAATATCAAAAGAAATTGTACTTATGATAAAGGAAAGCATCTACAAAGCCGGAGTTGTTGCTGAGCCAACACCTATGGACTTTACACTGTTTTATAAAAATGCTATGGATCATAACTTTGATGGAATGTTGGGTGGTTGGGGAGGAAGCGCATCTTACTCAAATCCTATGCAATTATGGCACACATCATCTTGGGTAACAAAGGGATCTAATTTCTGTGGCTTTGGAGATGCTGAGAGTGATGCTTTAATTGAACAAGCAAATCTAACCCTTGATAAAGATCAACATAATAATGCACTTCTTAAATTACAAGCTAAGGTATATGAAGATCAGCCTTATGTTTTCTTATATGCAACAAAGAGAAAATTCGCAATACACAAAAGATTTAATAATAGAGGAATGTATTATGAAAAGCCAGGAGTAATGATTCAAAACTTAGAATTAAAACCTACTTTTTCTTCAAAAAATTTAAATACAACTGACGGGAAATAAAATAAACAAACAACTATGTTGAAATACGCACTTAAAAGAATATTGACCTTCATACCTATGCTGATAGCTATTTCACTACTATCATTTGTAATCAGCATTAATGCACCAGGAGATCCTGTAGAGCGGCTATCCAAAGCAGCAGGCAATGAAGGGTCAGCTGAGCAACAATCTGGAGCATCAAAAAAAATAAAACAAGAACTAAGGAAAAAGCTAGGGTTAGATTTACCTATTTTCTATTTAAGCATTACTGATTTAGCAGCTTCTGACACTCTATATAAATTACAAGATAAATACCATAAAGCAAACCTTGAAGCACTTACACACCAAAGTGGAAATTGGGAAGCAGTTTCTGATTATTACTTTAGTTTATTAGATTTACAAAAAGCTCATCAAATATTTAATTCTAAAGAAATTGTATCTAATGACAATTCATTATCATTAAATGAAGTGAATGAGGCTTCCAATCAATTTGGCTTTGTAATTGGGAGCTTACTTGAGACTTCTGACAAATCAGTAGTACCCCTAAAATTTAAAAAAATGGATGATTTATTAGAAAATCATGTTTTTTTATCCAAACTAAAAGATCCATTACTTAATTTGAAGAAATCTAGAGAAAATCTCTTCAAAAATTCAACAAGATGGAAAACTTATATACCTGCTATTAGTTGGTACGGAAAGAAAAACCAATACCATTTATGGCTTTTGGGAAATGGAAATGAAAGAAAAGGTATACTAAGAGGCGATTTTGGAATTTCTTATATTGATAGCCAGCCTATTCAATCTAAAATTTGGCAGAAAGTTGGAATATCATTTTCCTTATCTATTATCTCAATTTTTCTAGCATATTTAATTAGTATACCTATTGGAATTTACTCAGCTTACAAAAAAGATTCCGCAGCAGATAAAGGAATGTCTTTAGTTTTATTTGTATTATATTCCATGCCATCTTTCTTTGTTGCTACTTTATTATTGCTACAATTTGCTAATCCTGATAATTTGAGCTGGTTCCCTGTTTCGGGAATTCAAGACCCAACAATTTTTGACCCTAATTGGAGCTTATGGATGAAACTAAAACACAGAATGCCATTCTTAATTTTACCAATCATTACATACACTTATAGCTCATTTGCTTTTTTAAGTCGGATTATGCGTGTAGGAATGATAGATGTTGTGTCGCAAGATTACATTCGTACCGCACGTGCTAAAGGATTAGGAGAAGGCAAGGTAATCCTAAAGCATGCACTTAGAAATTCATTATTGCCTGTAATTACTGTTTTTGCTGCAATCTTTCCAATGGCCATTGGAGGTAGTATTATTATTGAGGTAATTTTCTCCATTCCAGGAATGGGAGTTGAAGTCTTTAATTCCATACTTAATTATGATTACCCCATGATTATTACAGTATTTACTTTATCCGGATTTTTAACAATGGTAGGTTACTTAGTTGCTGATTTACTTTATGCAGTTGTTGACCCAAGAATTTCATATAAATAGAATTATGCAAAATACAAACGAAAATTTCTCATTTAAAAAATATGCTTGGGCTCAATTCAAGAAAAATAAAATTGCTTTAGTGAGTTTATACTTATTATTATTATTAGTAATCATTGCTCTTTTTGCACCCTATATTGCTAATGATAGACCTCTTTATGCCGAGTATAAAGGAAATACTCTTTATCCAGCATTTGCTAGTGACACAAGAACGGATTCTATCTATAATGAAAAAGGTGATTTTGTTCGGGTATTACAGTATGATATTACCGACTGGAGACAATTAGATTTAACTTCAGTTGTATGGACTCCTATTCCATACTCTCCAGGAAGCATGGATAGATACAATAGAGATTATGCTGCTCCAAGTGGTAAACAAAGGTTTAAAAATCCAGAAGGAGAAATTATTGATATTCCATCAAAATTTAGACACAAATTAGGAACTGATGGAATTGGCCGCGATTTAGCTTCTGGTTTAATTCATGGAACTAGAATTTCATTAATGGTTGGGCTAGTTTCCATGGGAATTGCTTCACTAATTGGTATTATTTTAGGTGCACTAGCTGGGTTTTTCGGAGACACTAAACTAAAAATGCCAAGAATAAAATATTGGCTAACTTTATTTGGAATATTTATGGGTTTATTCTATGGTTTCGGACAAAGAAAATATGTTTTATCACAAGCTTTCTCAGAAGG
>CATIQX010000153.1 GCA_949531795.1 Cryomorphaceae bacterium
AATCTAAGGTTGCTGCACTACTAAATTTGAAACATTTTCAAAGATCCTACTAAATAATAATTCATAAAAAAAGACCACTTTAAAGTGGTCTTTTTTTGAATTTGGTTTTCTTGCAGAGATACCCCCCTCTAGAACCCAATTTGTAGCTATTTGATTATAATGAAATAGGAAATTTAGTAGGTGAAGGCGCACTGAAATGACACTAGCTGTGAAATTTAATATGGTCTGTTATATTTTATTTACATCGTAGAGAAATCTCACAACATTCTTCATCACCTAATAGGCAGCAATTGTTATAGTCTTCGCAGAAGCTTTGTTTGAGTTTTCTTGATACTTCAGCTCTAATTTTAAATGCGTTAATATTAAAAGAATTTAGTTCAATTGAAAATGTTAGATCCTCATAAGCTGAAGAATATTGTCTTTGATTATAATATATGTTTCCTCTATGAAGGTAACCTTCATAATTATTGGAGTCTAATTTTATACATTTTGTGAAGTCTTTTTGTGCAAGATCAAATTCTCTTAACTCATTATAAGCGTTACCCCTTTTTATGTAGTATGTATAATTTAATGAGTCATAATTTATAGCTATCGATAGGTCAGAAATCACCTTTTCGTAATTTCCATATATTTCATTTATTCTTGATCTATTGAAATATGCTTCTGTATAAATTGTATTCAATTTAATTGCTGTATCACAATCTTTGAGTGCTAAATCATAATTGTTTTTCATGATTTGAGTTGATGCTCTGTAATTATATGCTTCGGCGATTTCTGGATTAATTTTTATTGAAATGTCAAAATCGTTTAGAGCTAATTCAAAATTTAAATCATTATGATATGCTTTACCTCTATGTAAATGATATTCGTACTTTGATGGAACTATCTCAATTGCTTTAGAATAAGAACTAATTGCTTCAACATATTTATTTTTTGAATTATATTCTAATCCTTTATAAAAATTTACGTCTGCTAAATTTGTTTCAGCATCTATATTTGAGCTATTATTTTTAGCATTTTCATAGCCCTTTTTAATAGCATTTAATCTTTTGTTTTTATTAGGATGTGTTGAGTATTTGTCATTCTCATTCGTTGATATTAAATTAATTACATTTTGAGCTTCTTCTAGTGAAGCCCCTAGGTTATACATTACAAATCCAGAATATTCATCAGCTTGTATTTCATAAAACCGTCTTTGTTTTAAAAATTCAAGTTCATTTTCGGTTAGACTTTGCTCACCAAATCTTATTATTTTTTCTAGAATATCTCTTACATTATGTTTAGAAGTGTGTAAAGTATGACCATTAACATGGTGCCCTATTTCATGGGCAAGTATTGAAAGATTATGAAAGTCATCTTTATTATTTATTGTCTTATCCAACCAGATTTTATTATACATAATATATCTAATTCCTGTTCTGCTAGTAATTGCAGAGACATTAGGGACAGCATCACACCTCATCAAAGTAAATGTCTTAGAAATACCTGTTACTGATAATATTTTTTCTAGATTATTATTAGCATTTTCGTCACTTGAGAAATTATTAGCATTTTCATAAAAGTATTTACACATCTCAT
>CATIQX010000154.1 GCA_949531795.1 Cryomorphaceae bacterium
AATAATTTATGGGTAAAAAATTAACTAAAAGGGAAGAAGATTATTCAAGGTGGTATAATGAGCTTGTTGTTAAAGCAGACCTTGCCGAAAATTCTTCAGTAAGAGGTTGTATGGTTATTAAGCCGTATGGATATGCTATTTGGGAAAAAATGCAAGCTCAATTGGACATAATGTTTAAAGATACTGGACATCAAAACGCATATTTTCCTTTATTTGTTCCAAAGAGTTTGTTTGAAGCTGAGGAGAAAAATGCTGAAGGTTTTGCTAAAGAATGTGCAATAGTTACACATTATAGACTTAAAAATGATCCTGAAAAGCCTGGAAAATTAATTGTTGATGAAAACGCTAAACTTGAAGAAGAACTAATAGTCAGACCTACTAGCGAAGCAATTATTTGGAGTACCTATAAAAAATGGATACAGTCTTACAGAGATCTTCCTATTTTAATTAATCAATGGGCAAATGTAGTAAGATGGGAAATGAGGACTCGTTTGTTTTTAAGAACAGCCGAGTTTTTATGGCAAGAAGGTCATACGGCTCATGCGACAAAAGATGAAGCTATAAAAGAAGCTGAATTAATGAATAACGTTTATGCTGAATTTGCTGAGAATTTTATGGGGATTCCCGTTATTAAAGGAATGAAATCAGAAAGTGAAAAATTTGCAGGAGCTGAAGAAACTTATTGTATTGAAGCTCTAATGCAGGATGGAAAAGCTTTACAAGCGGGTACATCTCATTTTTTAGGTCAGAACTTTGCTAAAGCTTTTGATGTAAAATTTGCTAATAAAAATGGGACTTTAGATTATGTGTGGGCTACTTCGTGGGGAGTTTCTACAAGGCTAATGGGAGCATTAATTATGACTCATAGCGATGACAATGGATTAGTTCTTCCTCCAAAATTAGCTCCTATTCAAGTTGTTTTTATCCCAATTTTCAAGTCAGATGAAGAATTTGATTCTATATGTTCTGTAGTGGAACCAGTTTTAATTAAATTAAAAGACAAAGGAATAAGTGTTTTGTTTGATAAAAGAGATACATATAAGCCTGGTTTTAAATTTAATGAACATGAAATAAAGGGGGTTCCAATTAGAATTGCTATTGGTCCCAAAGATTTAGAGAATTCTACTGTTGAAATTTTCAGAAGAGATAAAATGGAAAAGGAAATAATTGGTATTGATGAAGTGTTAGATAAAATAGATTTTTTAATAAAAGATATTCAACATAATTTATTTGATAAAGCAAAATTATTTACTAATTCTAATATTAGAAAAGCTGATACTTTTGATGAGTTTAAATCTATTCTTAAAAATAATGGAGGTTTCATTTCAGCACATTGGGATGGGACTTCAGAAACTGAAGAAAAAATTAAAAAAGAAACAAAAGCAACAATAAGATGCATTCCCTTAAACAACTCTAAAGAAGAAGGTGAATGTATTTATTCAAGTAAGCCTTCAAATCAAAGAGTACTATTCGCTAAAGCTTATTGATTTAGTGCCTTAATAAAACAAAAAAATTATGTTGCAAGTTTGTATCCTTTGAATTACATTTGCA
>CATIQX010000155.1 GCA_949531795.1 Cryomorphaceae bacterium
TAGGAAGAGAAACAAAAGAAAGAAAGAACGAGCCGCTCTTTTACATCTATGATGATGGAGTAGTTGAGAAGAAAATAATTCTTGAATAAATAAAAACCCACTCATTTGAGTGGGTTTATTTTTGGTGGGCAATGAGGGACTCGAACCCCCGACTTCCTCCGTGTAAAGGAGGCACTCTGAACCAACTGAGTTAATCGCCCTTAATTGGTTTGCAAATATATACGATTTCTTATTACGAGCAAGTTTTTTTAAATTTATTTAAACAACTTCAGCAACGACAAATGTACTGCCTCCAATAAAGATTAAATCACCTGCATTTGCATCTTCTTCTGCGCATTTAAGTGCTTCTCCCACACTAGTGAATGTTTTTCCATTAAGTTTGTATTTAGCTGCTTTTTGTTTTAGGTTTTCTGCATTCATTGCTCTTGCAACATTTGCATTACAGAAATAATATTTTGCGTCTTGCGGTAAGTAAGATAGAATGGTGTCTAAATTTTTATCATTAACTGTACCAAAAACAATATGTAGCTGTTTGTGTTTTAAGTTCCTTAACTGTTTTGCTATTTCTTTAATCCCATCCTCATTGTGTGCTGTGTCGCAGATTGTTTGAGGATTTTTACTTAAGGTTTGCCATCTTCCTAATAGTTTAGTGTTGGCTACTGTTTTTAATAAACCATGCTTAATATTATCTTCAGTTATTTCCCATTTTTGTTTTTGTAATTGCTTTATCGCTGTTATTACAGTGTTGATGTTCTCTTTTTGATATTCTCCTTTTAAATCACTAGCATAGTCCTTTTTTGGACTAGCATAAATGAGAATTGCATTTTTTCTTTTAGAAGTATTTTTGAAAATAGAGATTGTTTCTTTTTGTCTTCTCCCAATTATTACTGGAGTTTTGTTTTTAATAATACCAGCTTTTTCGGTTGCAATATTTTCAATAGTATTACCCAATAGATTTGTGTGGTCTAAGCTTATATTTGTAATTATTGCTAGCTCAGGTTGGATAATATTGGTGCTGTCTAGTCTGCCACCTAAACCTGTTTCAATTATAGCAATATCCACTTTTTGTTTGGCAAAATAATCAAAAGCCATTGCAACTGTAAATTCAAAAAATGAGAGTTCCATTTTCTCAAAAAAAACTTGATTTTCCTTAACAAAGTTTACTACCTGTTTTTGAGTAATCATCTCTCCATTTATCTTTATTCTTTCTCTGAAATCTTTAAGATGAGGTGAAGTGTATAGTCCAACTTTTATCCCTGATTCTTGTAGAATAGAGGCCAGCATATGGGCAGTTGACCCTTTCCCATTTGTACCCGCAATATGGATACTTTTAAATTTAGTATGCGGATTTTTTAAATGCTTTGTTGCAGCAACTATATTTCCAATATCAGCTTTATAAGCTGCTGCACCTATTCTTTGATAAATCGGCAAACGGCTGAATAAATAGTCAAGCGTTTGAGTATAGTTCATTAATTTAAACTAAAGAGGTAAACAATTTTTCCTTGTTGATTAGTTGGTGCAGTTTTTTTAGGACCAAATTTAGTTTTTAGTGCGGCTGTTTTAGCTCTTTGCAACAATTTTTTATTTAGTGTTGTTGAGCCTTTTGCTCCAGGAATTGCATTAATCACATTACCTAATCGGTCAACTGTAATTATAACTACAACTTTCCCTTCTACTTGTAGTTTATATATTGGTTTTACCTTGAATTCCACCTTCCTGCCACCTAGCTGATAAGCAGTTCCATTTTTTCCAATTCCACCTCCTTCATATACTTCCGAATTTGGATCGCCATCTATTGCACCCTGATTACCATCTCCATTATTATTGCCTTCTGATTTTTCGTCTTTTTCTTTTTTCCCAGCGTAGAGGGCTTTTTTATTTATTTCCGGCTTCTTTTCTTCAATTACTTCTTCTTTTGGCTCTTCTTTTTCTATTATCTTTTTCTTTTCTTTTATTTTTTCTACAGCAGGTGTTTCAACTAAAGATTGCGTAACAATTTTTTCTGTACTTTCTATTTGTTGTTCAATAATTTCTTTTTCAATAATTTCAGTTAATTCTTCAGTGCTTTCTGGTTCAAGCTCTCCAAATCCTTCTTCACTAAAGCCGAAATTGATACTTATTCCTTCTTCTTTAGGGGGTGGGTCTTGGTATTTTAATCCCATAAAAAGAAAAGCAACTATAATCAAAGCATGGAACAGAATTGTTCCAATAATTCCTTTGCGTTTGCTTTTTTTTTCAGAAGTTGTCATACTAATTAGGAGTTGTTGCTAGTACTATTTTGTATTTGTTTCTATAAGCAATATCCATTATTTTTACGACATGTTCAATAGCAACTGTTTTGTCGGTATGTAAGATTATTGCAGGTTCTGTTGCGTTATTAATGAGTAGTTTTAGTTCTTGCTCAATACTTGCAGCTGTAACTTTATTTTCATTAATATAAAAATCAATATCCTTAGTTATTGAAATAGAAATAGTTTGTTTTTCTAATGTCTTTGCTTTACTGCTTGGTAAAAGTAACTTTAAAGCATTAGGACTCACTAGTGTAGAAGTAAGCATAAAAAAGATAAGTAATAGAAAAACAATGTCTGTCATGGAGGACATGTTAAAATTGGCACTTACTTTATTTCTACTTCTTAATCCCATTATTCATTATGGTGTAAAAGGTCTAAAAATTCTGTTGTTTTTGCTTCTAGCATAAATACTACTTTGTCTACTTTGGATACTAAATAGTTGTAAGCAATAAATGCTATAATTCCTACTATTAAACCAGCTACTGTTGTTGTCATGGCAGTGTAAATACCTTTGGAAAGCATCTCTACATCAATGTTACCGCCAGCACTTGCCATTTCATGGAAAGCAACAATCATTCCAATTACAGTTCCTAAAAACCCAATCATTGGGGCAGCTCCTGAAATTGTAGCTAGGTTAGCTAAATTATTTTCCATTTTAAATACTTCAAGTTTACCTTGGTTTTCAATGGCAGCTGAAATGTCAGTCATTGGTTTATTAATTCTGTTAACTCCTTTTTCAATCATTCTTGAAATAGGGCTGTCCGTATTACGACATAAAGTTTTTGCAGCTGCAATATCTTTTGCTTCTACAAAATTTTGTATGCTTTTTAGAAATGCGTCATCCTCAATACTGGCCTTTCTAATAGCTGAAAAACGCTCAATTAAAATGTAAATTGCAAAAATAGAAAGTAACCCTAAAGCTCCCATTACTAAGTTTCCTCCGATTCCTCCTGAAGTAATTAAGTTAATAACAGATAAAGTTTTTTCGGTAATTACTGGAGCACTTAAGCTGTCAGTAGATAGTGGGATTTGTAATAGAGTTGAATTCATATTTATTAAACGCTAAAGTTAATTTTTATTGCATGAAGATGTAAGTGGCTGCTCCAGCTAAATATCCCATTAATGCTAATAAAGAAATATTTTTTAAGTACCAGATAAAGTCAATTTTAAGAATCCCCATAACAGCAACTCCTGCTGCTGAACCAATAATTAAAACGGACCCTCCTGTTCCTGCACAATAGGCTAAAAACTCCCAGAACTTACCATCAACAGCAAAGTCACCTACAGGTGTGATTTCATACATTCCCATAGCTCCAGCTACTAAAGGTACATTATCCACAATGGAAGAAAGAAGCCCGATTATCATGTTGATGATATAAATATCACCATTAAATGTTTTATCTAAGAAATTAGCAACAATATCCAATTGCCCCGCTGACTGAAGAGCTGCTACTGCTAATAAAATCCCTAAAAAGAAAAATATTGTTGGAACATCTATTTTCTTCATTACTCCAATAACCGATAGTTGAGATTTTTGTTCATGGTTTTTACTTCTATGTAAGATTTCTGTAACTAACCAAAGTATACCTAATGATAATAATATTCCAACATAAGGAGGTAAGTGAGTAATAGTTTTAAAAATAGGTACAAAGAGTAAACCAGCTACTCCCAAGTAAAAAACTAAATTTCTTTCGAATGATGTAGTTGGATCGGTATAATGTTCTTTGTTTTCTACTCTTAGCGGCCTTGTTACTTCTCCTTTAAGTTTAAAGGTTAAATAAATCAAAGGCACAAGTGCGCAGACTACGGAAGGTAAAAATATAGAAGTAATAATATTACTTGCTGTAACTTGCCCTCCAATCCAAAGCATAATAGTTGTAATATCACCAATTGGGGACCAGGCCCCTCCCGCATTAGCGGATAGTATTACCATTCCTGCAAACATCCATAAATTTTCTTTGTCTTTTATTAGTTTGGTAAGTAAAGCTGACATAACAATTGCAGTTGTTAGGTTATCGAGAGCAGCGGAGAAAAAGAAAGTGATAATGCTTAAAATCCACATTAAAGCTACCTTCTTGTTAGTCGTAATCTTATCTGTAATAATTGAAAATCCTTCGTGAGCATCAATTAATTCTACAATAGTCATTGCCCCTAAAAGGAAGAATAAAATTTCAGCAATATCTACTAAATGGTGCGCTAAATGCTCGTTCATATGGTGTGCATCTGCTCCTGTAAATGCGTAAAGCCCCCAAGTAAGCCCTCCAATAATTAATGCAGAGGATGCTTTATCAACTTTAATTGAATGCTCTAAGGCAATTGCCATGTATCCTAAAACGAATACAATAATCATGAGTGTTGTGATCATATTTTTTTTCTATTGAGTTTTTTATATTTTTTAATTTCTAGTTTTTTTGTAGATAGACTGTTGTACTTGGGAATGCAAAATCGCTATTGTGTTTTTTTACGATCTCCATAATTTTATAATTTACATCTTCTTTAACATTTATTAAATCCTCCCATTTTGGGCTGTCTACAAAGTACATTACCATGATGTCTAATGAGCTTGATCCAAATTCTTGAAAACGAACTCTACCATCTTGATTTGTTTTTTCATGCAGATTAATCATTTCTTGAATGTCACTAACAATTGCTTTAATTTGTTCTGGAGCAGTTTCATAAGTTAGGCCAATATTAAACTTTACTCTTCTTACAGGTCTCAGGCCTAAGTTGTCTAATTCTGCATCAATCATTTTTTTGTTTGGTACAGTTACTAAACTTTTATCAAAAGTTCTAATACGGGTACTTCTGAATCCTACTTTTTCAACTACACCGGTTACAGCTCCAACAGTTACAATATCACCCACCGTAAATGGTTGGTCAAAAAAGATAGTGAAAGATCCTAAAAGGTTTTCCAAACTTTCTTTGGAAGCCATCGCTAGGGCAAGGCCTCCAATTCCTAATCCTGTTGCTAATGCAGTAATATTTACCTCAAAAATATTCCCCATTACAATTACTAATGCAAATACATATGTAATAATTTTTGCAATTTCAATAATAAAAGGAATTAGCTGATCATCCATTTTGTTTTCAGTCGCTTCAGCTCTTTTATTTAAAATTAATCCGATAAAATCAATTACTTTTAAGATAATCCAAAAAATAGAATAAACATATATAAGAGAAAAACCTTTATTGATAAACATCTTTAAGCCTATTTCATTCTCCGGATTTAAATTCCAAACAGCAGGATATTGTATATGAGTACTTCCTATGTATATTACAGAAAGCATTATACAAAAACCGATAGGTTTAGTTAGTAATTTGTCAAATTTTTCAATTCCTACTTCTACACCTTTTTCACCTAATACTTTAAATAACAAATGACTTAAGTATTTTGAGATTAATTTTTTGAAAATAAAACCTAAAAGAACAGCCCCGAAAAACCAAGCGTATTCTTTAATTGTATTTCCTAGTATTTCTGTAAGTAAAAATTCTGTTTCCATAGTATGTTATTTAAACTAATTGTTTTAGTGCGATTTCAATAGCAGTCTTTGATATATTTGTTTTACTGTTGTTAATTGAATGTGATTTAGTTAATGCATTTTTAATACAATTTGAGGTGTCAGAAAAAATTGCTTTGTCAGTCATTTCAACATTATCTTCCATCAAGTAAGCAAAAACTCTAGCCATTCCACAATTTGCAATAAAGTCAGGTAATACACTTACTCTTTCATCAGCGCTTTTTGAAATAGGTCCAAAAAATATTTCTTTGTCTGCAAAAGGAACATTTGCTCCTGATGAAATAACTTCTAGTCCATTATCAATCATAGTATCTAGTTGAGCTTGATTAAGCAAGCGTGAAGCTGCTGCAGGAACAAATATTTCAGCTCCCACGCTCCATATCTTTTCGTTAGCCTGTTCAAAAGACAACATATCTTCAGTTTCTAAAAAGTTTGATGAACGGTTTTCTAAAAATGATTGTATTTCTTTAAAAGAATAGCCTTCAGATTTGACTACTCCTCCAGCTTTGTCAATAATTCCTACAATAACAGCGCCAGCTTGTGCTAAATAATAAGCGGCTGCTCCAGCAACATTACCCCATCCTTGTATGATTACTTTTTTTCCTTTCACCTCTCCACCATAAATATTATAGTAATGTATTATAGTCTCCGAGACACCATAACCGGTAATTAAATCACCAACAGAATAATCTTTATTTGGATTAGGTGTTAAACTTTCTTCGCTAACAATCAATGGGACACCAACTTTTAGTTGGTTAATGATTTTCATTTTACCCTCTTCATCTCTTCTATGATGCCCGTTTACAATTCCTTCCAATGGAAATAAAATTCCTTGCTCTTCACACATGGGTATTACTTCATGTACCTCATCTACATTCATATCGCCACCCGTTCCGTAATATGTTTTTAATAATGGTTTTGCAGCTGCATACCATCTTTTTAAAACCTCTTTTTTTCTAGGATCTCTAGGGTCAAAATTTATGCCTGATTTTCCACCTCCAATTGGGGGGCCGGCAACTGTAAATTTAA
>CATIQX010000156.1 GCA_949531795.1 Cryomorphaceae bacterium
TAATGCTAGGGGTTGATAGTTGATATTAACGCACTATGACACACCAATAAGGCTACTTAGAAAGACTTATTTAATAAGAGGACAATCTTGTGATCAGATAAATAAAGTGTCTTAAATCGGCTATACTTGAGGCATATCTTCTTCGGTTAATTCTGCAACTTCTAATCCTCTTAAATAAGTTAAACTTACCTTCAAAGAAGAGTGTCCCATTGCCTTCTGAAGTTTGGTTAAAGAACCTGTTCTTTTAAAGATGTTTAAGGCTGCTGAGTGTCTAAAAGAGTAGAGTGTAACACCTTTATCGATCTTTGGATTGAGTTGCTTAAAACGTCTAAAAAGTGTCTTAAAATAATCATTATTATAAGGCTTTATCTTGTCGGAAAAGATATTATTATCGGGTTCACTTCTTACTAGCAAATCTCTCACATAGAAAGGTACAGGAACCAATCTATTACGTTTAGATTTTACCTTATTTCCACCCAAATGAATAGTCTTTAAATCAGCACTAAAATCTTTCCATTTCAATAATCTTATTTCTTGATGTGGACGAAGTAAACAACAGTAAGTAATGGCGCAACACAAATGTAAATTCTTATTGAACTTATGAACTTGATCAAGAAGTTCTTCAATGTTGTCGATTGGCTTGTGTAAAATCTCCTCTTGTTTACGAGATTTAATGGTTGATTTTTCTATATCAAATCCATTATTATGAAGATGATTCACGAGTACATTCAGATGCCTTCTTATAGTGTTGTAACTCGTATTGTTTTCATATCGCAGTGGGAATGAGTTTAGGAACTGTTTCGAGATATTCCCTTTGGATAAGAGTTGTTCTCTTAGATTGAATGCAAGATGTGTTAAGGCTTTTCTATAGGACACAGACAAAGGCTCTTTGAGTTTATTACTTATGAGCAGATCAAAAGTTTCAACTTGATTTAACTTTTTAGAAAAGGAATAATCATTGGCAACCAAATGCTTATAAACTTGTTCAGATAAAACCGATGCTTGTTTTCTTCTTAGATGCTTGGGATATGAGTTAATCATTAAAGAAGAACCAATCAATTTGCCCCCAAACAGCCTATATCGCTTATTGTTGAGATTAAAATCGATGTAATATTTTCCTTGTTTGTCTTTGCATACTTGAGGATAGGAAAGAGTATTATTTGACATTTATATGACAGTTTACTTAAACATTAATATTTAAGTAACTTCTAACTAATTCATTCTCAGTGGTTAGTAGCCTTCGAAGAAGGCAATTAGCATCTGACTGTTAATCAGAGGGTCCTTGGTTCGAGTCCAAGAGGGGGAGCCATATTAGACAAGTCACTATAACTAGTGGCTTGTTTTGTTTTATCCCCATTCCAATTCACTGATTTTGAGGAGATTAAAGAGATAAAAGAATTTACTTTTGTGGTTCGATAACTTTCACCATCAAAAATCAATTTTTCAGGGAATATCGAACCAACTATCCTTTGTTTAGTAGGAATATCAGCATTATCATAATAATAGTTGATGTTTTTCATCATAGATAAGCCAAATTGGAAGTGCTGATCAAGTGGTGAATCTGTTTGTTTTAGTTCAACTATTTCCCTCTTAGATTCCTCAATTTTTTCTTTGGTGTTTTTCCCCATTCTGTTATAATCCTCGGCTTCAATATCGTTACTTAATAATTTTTCATCTAAGTTTTTAAGGTTATTATCTAGGGAAGTAATTTCTTTATTCAATTTCAATATTTTATTCTCCTTGGTTCCCTTCTGTTCTTTAAAAATATCCTTAATAATCTCTTTATATAGTTTGATTACTTCCTCAGAGATACTGAAACTACTCAAAAAATCATTAAATGTTGAATTAATTAAACTCGCTTGATGCCTTTCGTTGCATCCGTTTTGACAATGATAGTAACTGTAATATTTTTTTCTACCTTTCGATGAACTTCCTGTGAGTTTATTACCACACTTGTTACAGATTAGATGTCCCCTCAGGGGATATTTTTGATTATATTTTGATGGACGTATATCTCTCCGTTTTCCTTTTTCAAAAACTTGTTGAACTTGGTTGAAAATGTCAACTTCAATTATAGGATCGTGCAATCCTTTGATCAACTCTTCCTCTTCATTCTTCCAAGCATCAATTTTGATGTACCCAATATAAAATGGATTTTTTAATAAATTGTAAAACTGTTGTTTAGAGCAATTAAAACCTTCTTTGTTTAACCCTTTTCTAATTTGATCGATAGATTTTATTTTCAGAGATACATCTTTAAATGCTTTTTTAATATAAATCGCATCTTCATTAACAACAATGGCTTTATTTATTTTGTCATTACTGTACCCTTTTGGCGCACGTGCTACCCATCTTCCTTCTCGTTTTGCCTGTCTTAAGCCATTCTTAGTATTAAGTCCTCTTCGCTCATTTTCAACTTGAGGAAGAGCAACATTAATAAGATACGGTATTAAATTTTCGGGTACTGATAGATCATAATCATTTTCAAGAAAACGAACATCAACCTTTAAAGTCTTTAAAGTTTGAACCATATCAAGAGTATGAGATACATCTCGTGAGAAACGATCCATTCTAACACAAAAGAACTGAGAGGCTTTTAAGTTTTTGTTTTTAATAGCAGTCAGCATCCTCTGAAACTCGGGACGGTTAAAATTTTTTCCCGAGTAATTGTCTTGATAGTGAGCGATGATTGTTTTTCCTTCTCTTTCACAATATGCTCTTAATCTTCGCTCTTGATCTTGAAGGCTAAAGCCGTTTTCCTTCTGATCCTCAGTTGATACTCTTGTATATATTATTACATCCATCCGAATTTAGTTTTTGCGATAGTTCATATTCGATATATCCCATTTGGAATAATGTATCTCTTATAGTAATTACTTCTTCTTTGGTGTATGTCTTTTTATTTGTGTTTAAGGTTTTTAAACATTTTTCTATGCTTAACATTAAAGTATAAATAGCCAACTGTCTGTGTTTTACAGTAGAGTAGGTAGTATGTAGTAAATGATAACTTTCTTATCATTTTTTAAAATATTGATTAATGATTGTTGATACTATTTTACCATCTTTCTGCTTGGTGGTAATATCTTGATATTTTCCTTTTGCCAAAAGATCAACTATGCGAGGTGCCTTTTTAAGGATATTTGTCCCCTCATAAATTATAGGTTTACCCCCTTTGGTTCCTATTTTTATATAGTCAAACTTTTGTGTTCTTATCATCATTAAAAGTTCAGCCTCACGTTCGGTAAGTAATTTTATCTTAGAATTAACATTAAATTTTTGTTCATAAATCCTTTCAAGTAGTTCATTTAAATTGATTGAAATAAAGTTTTTTATTGTGTCAAACTTTATATTCTTTGATAATTCAGAGGCTGTAATAAATTCAATTTGCCCATCACGAAAAACGGAGATATAAATTTGTTTTCTCTGAGCAATTGCATTGGCTACATAGAATTGTAAAAAAGGATTCTGATTTACAGATTTAATTTTGTGTTTACCTTCAGTATTTAAAAAGTGATTTTTGACATTTAGAATTTTATCATTGGGGAAACCAAAATTTCTTAGTTCTACAATTATCTCCATCCAAACAGAATCAAGAATACTAAACTTTCTCCAACCCTTACCGTTTTCTCTGTTGTTGTCAATGAGATTTAACTCCTCCCAATGATTGAGCATTCGAGAGGATATTGATTTGTTGACAAGAGTATCACCTTTCTTAGTTAGCAATTTGATTATGCCCTCTTGTTTGAGAAACTCTTTAAGCGACAGTGCAATTGAATCAGTATCTAGAACTATGTTTTCTTCCAAATTCATTATTTCTTTTTCTCAAACGTATACAATAAAGTTTACTAAAGGGTAATTTTTATAATAAATATTTACCTAAATAGTAAGTTATTAAATTTAAGTTTTATAAGTAACTGAATTTAGTAAGAAAGAGGAGGTAAGTACTTGCATTTAAAGGCTTAAGGAAACCTTTATATAACCGTAATGATGTTGTGAGTAACTAAGTAAAATGAAGCCTACTGACGCCGTCTATTACAGCAATAAACCTATTTTCTTTCAGCCTTTTCTCTGAGCGGTTAATCAATATATCTATCTAATCCCTTCTCGTTTTTTAAGTCGATTTAAGACACTTTATTTATCTGATCACTAAGACTATCCTCTTATTAAATAAGCCTTTCTAAGATCCTTTTTGGATGTGTCAGAGTGCGTTAATATCAACTATCAACCCCTAGCATTAGTGATACTAATACTTAATGTAGTGAATGATTTTGGCTACCTATAGTTATTGATTGAAAGTACCCTAATTA
>CATIQX010000157.1 GCA_949531795.1 Cryomorphaceae bacterium
CAGATGAAGCTGTTCATATTGCCGAAGGAAAAGGAAGTTATGGTTTTGCATTGAGTCAATTTTATGGTCCAGCATTTTTTGGAGGAATGGATATTGATTCTCTTCACATACTAGAAAGAGTAGGGTGGTGGGGACACTTAGTAATGGTACTGACATTTATGAATTACTTACCATATTCTAAGCATTTTCATATTTTCTTGGCATTTCCTAACGTATGGTATTCTAATTTGGATGCAAAAGGAAGATTATCTAACATGGAAGCTGTAACGAATGAAGTTAAAATGATGTTCGATCCAGATGCTGACCCATATGCTGCTCCAGCTGAGCCAGTTGGTGAACCACAGACTTTTGGAGTGAAAGATGTTACCGATTTACCTTGGACTGGTTTACTACAGGCTTATACTTGTACTGAATGTGGAAGATGTACTTCTGAATGTCCTGCAAATCAAACTGGTAAATTACTTTCTCCAAGAAAAATAATGATGGACACCAGAGACAGAATGGTGGAGTTGGGAGATTACAAAAGAAAGAACGGAGCAGATTCGCATGATGGTAAAAAACTGGTTCACGATTATATATCTGAAGAAGAATTATGGGCTTGTACAAGTTGTAACGCTTGTGTAGAAGCTTGTCCTGTGAATATCGATCCTTTGGCTATAATTGTTGATTTAAGGAGGTATTTGGTAATGGAAGAATCAAAAGCTCCAGCAGAACTAACAGGTATGTTTAGTAACATTGAAAACAATGGAGCACCTTGGCAATTTTCTCCATCAGATAGATTGAACTGGAAGGACGAACAATAGATTTTAATTATTCTAGAAAAGCATTAAAGATTATGAGTGTAATAAAAGTACATACAATGGCAGAATACCTTGCAAAAGGTGAAGCTCCAGATATTTTATTTTGGGTAGGTTGTGCAGGAAGTTTTGACGACCGTGCAAAAAAAATCACCAAAGCTATTGTTAAGATATTGAACAAAGTAGAAATGAAATTTGCAGTGCTAGGAGCAGAAGAATCTTGTACAGGTGATCCGGCAAAAAGAGCAGGAAACGAGTTTTTGTTCCAAATGCAAGCTATGCAAAACATTCAGATAATGAATGAGTATAAAGTGAGCAGAATAGTAACTGGTTGTCCTCATTGTTTTAATACGCTTAAAAACGAATACCCAGAGCTAGGAGGGAAATATGAAGTAATTCACCACACTCAGTTAATTCAAGAATTAATTGATTCAGGTAAATTGAGAATAGAAGATGGGAAACCATTCAAAGGAAAAAAGATAACTTTCCATGATCCATGTTACTTAGGACGAGCAAATGACGTGTATGAAGCTCCAAGAAAAGTACTAGAAACATTAGATGCTGAGTTAGTAGAAATGAAAAGATGCAAAACGAAAGGATTGTGTTGTGGAGCAGGAGGTGCACAAATGTTTAAGGAAGCTGAACCTGGAAACAAAGAAGTAAACGTAGAAAGAACAGAAGATGCAATGGAAGTTAAGCCTGATATTATTGCAACTGGTTGTCCTTTCTGTAATACAATGATGACGGATGGAGTTAAAAATGCAAACAAAGAAGGCTCTGTTCATGTAATGGATATTGCTGAGTTAATTGCTCAGGCTCAAGATTTATAAAAATGATCGAAACAACTTTACATATAGGAACTGATTTTGATTCAATTGATAATCAAGCAAAAGCTTGGGTTTACACAAGTAATCAGGAGTTTACAGAAGAGCAATTGGATTTAATTACCAAATACACTGAAGTATTCTTATCTCAATGGGATTCGCACGGTAAACGTGTAAAAGGAGTTTTTAAAGTTCTTAAAAATAGATTTATAGCAGTATTTGCCGATACAGAAGGCGATACCATGTGCGGAAGAGCACAAGATAGTTCAGTTAATTTCATTAAAGAATTAGAACAAATTCTTGATTTAAAATTAATGGATAGAATGTTGGTTGCCATTGATAACAATGGAACAATTGAAACTTTGCCATTTATGACTTTAAGAAATAAACTTTCTTCTGGAGAGATTTCAAAATCAGCTAATTTCTATAATGGAATGGTAACTTCCAAAGAGCAATTTCTTACCGATTGGGAAAGACCAATAGAAGGGAGTTGGCTATAATTAACTGATATTTTTCTGGTATGATTCTTGTTAATTTTATGTTAACACAAAAAAATAAGAATCATGAAAAAACATGTACTCATTGCCCTTTTAGCCCTTTTGTCAACTTCTTATTATTCTCAGAATGAGGAGCTCACTTGTTTTATCGATAGAAACGATTTTACAAATATTTATGTAGTAAACGGACAATACACTAATTTTTTATCTAAAAATGATAAGAACAGAAGAATAATAGATGATTCTGAAGTAATTTATCAATATGCTTACGGAAAGGGTAAGGAAAGAGATGTAAATGGAATTCGTGAAAGAAGAAAAAAATATTTAATTAGTTCCAATCAGGATACTTTGCTTTATACTCTAAATGGTGGTTCTAGAATCCAATTGAATGACTCCACAAGAGTTGAAAGAATTAGAACAGATTATGGCTGGCAATATTTACAGAATGATAGCACAGTTCTTTGTGAATTAGATTTTATGTGGAATGAATCGAGTTGGAGTTACAATATTATATTTTTTAATACAACTCAGGAAACTGAAAATCTTAACAAAGCAGTGATGCTTTCGTTAGTTAAATTGGCAGGAGAAAGAAGTAAATGCGATTGCACAGAAACTGAAGACGATTCTTTTTACTTTATACTTTGGGCAGCAAGTTTAGCAGCCTCAGCTAATTGTAATTAATTATTAAACAACACATAAGCATTAAGCGAAGTTGCTATTAGTAACCATATTAGATATGGGGAAATCAGAAGACTTTTCAATCCCATTTTTTTTAAATTACTAAAGAAAAAATAGCCTACTAAAACTGTAAGTAAAGAAATAGTAATTAAACCAAGAGTTACTTCTTGAGCCGAAAAGAATATTGGGTTCCAAATTACATTGAGAACCCATTGAATTCCAAAAAGAATAATAAGGTTTTTTTGTCTTTAACTACATTCCATAGATAAGCCATAAAAAAAGCAAAGCAAATCATAATAAATGTCCAAGCTGCTCCAAAAACCCATCCTGGAGGAGTCCAAGGTGCTTTATTTAGACTTTCATACCAATCTGATGAAACTCCAGAACCTGTGTAAAA
>CATIQX010000158.1 GCA_949531795.1 Cryomorphaceae bacterium
GTTGTGCCTCATGCAGTTGCAAGGTATGGAGCTTATTTATCTAAAGGAGTAATTCTAATGCCTTCTTATGTGAATATTGGTGCTTATGTAGACGAAGGAACAATGGTTGATACTTGGGCAACAGTTGGATCTTGTGCACAAATTGGTAAAAACGTTCACTTAAGTGGAGGAGTAGGAATTGGAGGGGTTTTGGAGCCACTTCAAGCAGCACCAGTAATTATTGAAGACGGAGCTTTTATTGGATCAAGATGTATTGTAGTTGAAGGAGTGAGAGTAGGGAAAGAAGCTGTTCTTGGAGCAGGAGTTGTATTAACTAAGTCTACCAAAATAATTGATGTAACAGGAAGTGAACCAATTGAATATAGAGGAGAGGTACCACCAAGAAAAGTTGTAATACCAGGTACATATCCTAAAGATTTTGGAGCTGGCGAATACCATGTTCCTTGTGCCCTTATTATTGGTGAAAGAAAAGCAAGTACTGATCTTAAAACGTCATTAAATGATGCTTTAAGAGACAATGAAGTAGCAGTATAAATTAACTAGTCATACTATGTATACGTTTAGAAGATTTTCAAAAAAGCAGATGTTCCTCTGGACAATAAAAGACACAATTTTCTTTTTTATTGTTTCATCAATACCTGTTACTTTATATTTTTTTACTGGTTGGCATTGGATGGTGATTCCTTCATTACCAATTGCTTTATTAGGAACGGCTGTAGCTTTTAATATTGGATTCAAAAACAGCAATGCTTACGACAGAGGATGGGAAGCTCGAAAAATATGGGGTGGAATAGTAAATTATTCTAGGACATTTACTGTAATGGTTTCCGATTACATAAGCGATTTACATTTAGAGGGCGATATTTCTGATGAGGGATTAAAAGCCATTAAGAAGAGATTGATTTACCGTCACATTGCTTGGCTGACAGCTTTAAGGTATCAATTAAGAGTTCCAAAAGAATGGGAACATTATGACCACAAGGATATAAATAAGATGAAAGTCAAGAAATTCTTTTCAGTAGATGAACATGATATCCCAATTGATTCAGTTTTAAAAGAGTTTCTTTCAAATGAAGAAATGAAAGATATACTTTCTCGAGTAAATCCAGCCACGAATTTAATCAAGAATCAATCTAAAGATATTTCGAAATTAAGAAAAAAAGGATTGCTGGACGATTTCAGACATATGGAGTTTACTCGTGTTTTGGAAGAATTTTATAATTTACAAGGGAAATCTGAGCGAATAAAAAACTATCCCTTGCCAAGGCAGTATACTAGTGTTAGTTATTACTTTGTGATGTTATTTACAATTCTTGTTCCTTTTGCAATGTTAGATGCATTCGAGGTAGATGATGTTTCACAAGTGTATAATTGGAAAGTTTGGTTTGCAATTCCATTTAGTATGATGGTTTCTTGGGTATTTTTCACAATGGAAAAAATAGGAGATTATTCTGAAAATCCTTTTGAAGGAATTGGAAATGATGTACCTATTACTTCCTTAGCTCGAAATATCGAAATAGACTTGAAGGATATGCTTGATGAAAAAGACCTACCAAATCCTATAAAGTCTCAAAATGGTGTAGTAATTTAATATGTTTGTAAAAGAAAATACCGTTTCAGCTATTAAAGAATATTTCTTTAGTTCCTTACAAGATTTGTATCCTAAATTGGAAGTAGAATCATTCTTCCATATTTTATGCGATCATTTTTTAGGTTACAACAGAGCACAAGTTGCTATTTCTCTTAAAAAGACAATTAGCGAATCGGAACTGCTTAAGTTTTATTACGCCATTAAGGATTTAAAAAAGTTTAAGCCAGTTCAGTTTATTATTGGAACTCAGTTCTTTTATGATAATGAGTTTAAAGTTACTGAACACACGTTAATTCCAAGACCAGAAACTGAAGAGTTAGTTGATTTGATAGTAAAAGATAATGCTGGTTTCCATGGTTGTATCCTAGATATAGGAACAGGTTCGGGAGCAATAGCAATTTCTCTAGATAAAGCTCTTGTAAATTCAACCCTTACAGCTTTTGATGTTTCTAAAGATGCATTAGAAACAGCTAAAGAGAATAATTTAGCTATTAATAGTAATGTTGACTTTCAGTATCATGACATTTTAAAGCCTACTTATAATAGAGAAGCTTTTGATATTATCGTGAGTAACCCTCCTTATGTTTTGGAAAGTGAAAAAGAATTAATGAAAGCTAATGTATTAGAATTCGAGCCGCATTTGGCTTTATTTGTAGAAGATTCTGATCCATTACTGTTTTATAAAAGTATAATTGAGTTTTGTGAGTTACACCTAGTTTCTGGCGGAAAATTATATTTTGAAATAAACGAAAAGTATGACGAAGAAACAGCTAAGCTTTTGTCTGATAATAACTTCAGTGAAATTGAAGTGATCAAAGACATGCAAGGCAAAAACAGAATAGTAAAAGGAATAAAAAACTAATGAGGAAGAGATTAATCTTAACTATAATAAGTCTTTCAGTCTCTTTTTCGGGATTATCTCAAGAATTAGAAAAAAGCGACACCTATAAGTTTATTGCTAATTTTGACATGAGAAATTCGGTAATCATTAAGCAATCAGTAAAGTTTAATGGATTAAAATTTGGTTTAGGAAATAGTAAGAATAGATTTGGAATTGGGTTTTATGGACTAAGAGAATCTGTATTTACAACAAATTTTAGGGTTGATTCCTTAAATGCGACTGACACTAATAAATACGATTTTGGATTCATTAGTTTTTATTACGAACGAATTCTTTACCAATCTAAAAGATGGGAGTTTTCTGCGCCAGTTCATATTAATTTGGGTTCACTCCAAGGGTTTTATCTTACCAATAATAATGTTTACAAGAAATTTTTAGACAAACCTGTTTCTTCATTAACACTATCTGTAAAGAGTCATTTTAAAGTTTTTAGATGGGTAGGATTGCATGGTGGAATTGGGTATAATTTCATTTTAAGTTCAGATAAAAGAACACAAAGTGCTTTGAATGATCCATTCTATTCTTTTGGAGTTAAATTCTTTTTGGGAGAGGCATGGAAATTAACTTTCAATAAAAATTACAGGAAATCACCTTGGATTGATTAATTTAGAAACATGAGAAATTTTTTAATCTTTATTATACTTATATCTCTTTATTCTACTTCAAGTTCGCAGATTTTTCAGAAACATTCAGATAATAAATTGGGATTGTATGTAACTCTCGATTTAAGAAATTCTATTGTTGATAATGATTTTTTCGAATACTACGGATTAAAGGTTGGTCTAGGAAACAAAAGCTTAAGATTTGGAGCTAGTTATCATATTCTTCATAGAAATTTTTTCACGATAGTCTCAGTAGATAATTTTTTTGAAGCTCCAACAGTTAGTCATCATAAAACAAACAATCATTTATTCAGTGCATTTACAGAACTAATAATACATTATACTCCTAGATGGGAATTAATTATTCCAGTTCATTTTGGTATTGGTCAAATGAGTCTAGATGCTTATAAAGCAGAATCAACACATCTTCATATAACAGGTCATGATTTACCTTTTTATACAAAAACAGAATGGGTAGAGTCTGCAGTTGTTTCATTAAAAGCTAATTA
>CATIQX010000159.1 GCA_949531795.1 Cryomorphaceae bacterium
ATGGGTTGGTAGTTACACCATCTAATATTCCTAAATCATTAGCATCTTTGATGTCGTTTAGGTTAGCAGTATCGATAAAAAATTTCATAGCTTGTTTGGTAATTTATTGTTTCTCAAAAATACCAAGTAGGGGTTAGTTTACCTATTTAGGTAAAGGGAAGTTTTAAACAAGTTGTTACAGAAATTAATAATTGGGAGAACCAATAATAGCTAAAGGCTCAAAACCTTTATCCCAATATAAAATGTCCTAGGTTGAGCTGGTCCAAAAACATAGTTACTATCTCTATTTTTACCAATGTCAAAAGTAGTTTGGTAGGAGTTCGTCAAATTTCTAATTCCTCCGTATAAATTGATTTTAGATTTAAATCTTTTTACTTCTAGATTATAATTCACCTTAAAACTCAATTCGTGAAATGGGTTTGTAGTTTCTATTTCGTCTATTGCTTGATTTGGTGCTCCAGCAAAGTGAGGAACTTTCATGCTTCCTGTGTACACATAATTAATAGCTCCATTAATCTTTGAACCAGGAAATAAAGTTAAAACTCCATATCCATAAGTGTTTGGAGTTCTTGTGAAATCAGTTATTCCTTCTAATCCATCAATGTATTCGATTTTGTTATCGAATCGGCTAGTTTGAAGAGTGAAACCAGTTTCTAATTGAACCTTAATATTATAATTAGCTCTTAGTTCTAATGTTATTCCTTGAACTGTAGCTCCTTGACCATTTTTCTTTTCGAATACTTCTCCAAAAGAATCTGCACCAATAGGATCAAGAAAATAGGAGCGATTAAGACGAGTATAAAATCCTTCAAGAGTTAATCCTGCAATGTATTTTGTTTTTATTTTATCATAATTTACTGAGGTACTATAACTATGAGACCTTTCAGGTTGTAAATCTGGAGATAATTGTACTCTCGAAATCCCACCTCCTGCAAATGCAATGTGTAAATCGGTATCAAAAGCCTGTGGTGCTCTAAACCCAGAACCGTAACTCAATCTAAATTGTGTGTTTTTTTTCAATGTGTAAAGTAAAGAAGCTCTTGGACTAACAACTAAATTATCGACCAAGTTGTGTTTGTCTACTCTGGCTCCAGTAAGTAAATTAAGATTAGCAGTTAGTTTCCAATCACTCTGTGCTAATATTCCAAAATTCCTTGTGGTTTGGTCTATTAGGTAATTGTAAGCATCTATTTCATCAAACACATCATCATACAAATATTCAGCTCCAAAAGTTAAGGTGTTTTCTAATCCCCAAGTTTCTGTTAGTTTATGATTTAACTGAAAACCTCCTTGAAGAGTCGAAGTTAACGAAGTACCATAAGGAGGATTTGTATTGTGTGCAATTATTGCACTATCATCATCTGGAACTATTCCTGTGTAATGATCACGAGCAGTTTGTTGCCATCCGGCATAGGTGATAAAAGAGGATTTATCTTTATTAAAATTTAATTGATAATCCGCACTTCCCATCCACACATTATGTGTTCTTTCTTCAGATTGTAGTGCTTTATAGGCTGGTCCTTCAAACATTTCTCCTCCGTACCTATATTCATGAAGTCTACTTAAGCTAAATTCTAATTTTTGATTTTCGCCAAAAAGTAAAAAAGAGTTCAATCCAAATGAAGTGTTATTTAACTCAGGTAATTCAGAAAAATTATCTCCGTTATGGTCGTAGAGTTCTCTATTTCTTTGATTGAAAAAAAAAGTAACTCCTGCATTTTCTTTTTTATTAACTAAAGTTCCATTAGCTGAAAACACATTGTCTTCTGTTTTTCCATTAATTAATTGGCGGTTGTAGTTGACTTCATATCCATTTTTTTTAGGAATTTTTGTTATCACATTTACCGTTCCTCCAATAGCACTAGAACCATATAAAGAAGAGCCACCACCACGAATTATCTCCACTCTGTCAATCATGTTCACAGGGATTTGTTCCAATCCGTACAAACTAGTAAGAGGACTAAAAATTGGCCTTCCATTTATTAATACTTGCGAATAACCTCCAGCTAATCCATTTATTCTTAGCTGAGTATAGTTGCAAGTTTGGCAATCAGTTTCTACTCTTAATCCAGGCTGAAATTTTAAACCATCCGATAAATTACAAGCCTGAACATTATCCAAAGTCTGGCTGTTTAGTACGTTTACAATAACTGGAGATTCAGTTCGTCTTTTTTCGGTTCTAGTTCCTGTAACTACAAAATCATTTAACTCATTAATAGTTGGAGTTAAGTTGATTGATAAATTAAGGTTTGGATTACTTTTCGAAACAGATACAGTAATAGTAGTATCCTTAAAAGCAACATGACTTATTTTAATTTGGTGGGTACCAAATGGAACTTTATCTAGTTTAAATTTCCCTTTAGAATCAGTTAAAGAAAAAATAGAATTTTCAATAATCCCCACTGAGACGAATTCTAAAGCTTCATTATCACTCTTTATTATTCCTGATATTTTTCCATGTCCAAATGATTGTAAACAAAGAAACAATAGAGTAATAAGTGTCAGTTTTTTTATCATATTTTTTATCATATTTTTTATACTACTAATTGAGCGAATACATCTTCTAGCACTACATCAAGTACCATCATTACAAGGAATCCTCCAATAAAACCAAGAGTGGCATGATCGGTATATTTATCTCTTTGGGTTTCTGGTATTACTTCTTCAACCACTACAAAAATCATTGCGCCTGCTGCAAATGCTAGTGCATAGGGCAG
>CATIQX010000160.1 GCA_949531795.1 Cryomorphaceae bacterium
AACAACCCTTCTATAGTATCTAATCTAGATTCTATTGCCGCAATTAAATCTTGTTTACTCATAATGTTATATATTTATATGAAAGTAATAAAAATTAGGTAATTAATTACTAAAAAAAATAGTATCCATGAATAACTACACAATAGAACTTTACGGCTGGACACTTGATGTCAAAGCAAAATCTATAAATTTAGAGCAAGTTGAACAAATTAATACCCTTAAAAACGATGCTGGGGCTCAAGAGTTATCACAAATTAAATTTGATATTGAGGATACTATTGTTTCAGATGATACTTGGGATGTTTTGCGTGTATCTAAGCCTTTTTGGTATTTAGATAAAACAATCTTTGTAGTCAAGGATAGCCAGAATATAGAAGTTAATAGGTTTGAATTATCAAGTGTTATTCATCATGAAGAATTTGGCACCTCAGAAACAGGTGTAGATTACGTATTAATACCTGGAGTGGAGTTTGACCATATCTTATTTTCAGTAGATGAATTAAAAGGAGGTATATGTGTATACCAAACCGAATCAAACCAGGTTCCTCAAGTGTCAGATTTTTCAGTCTTAGATGGTTCTATTGAAGGTCCAGACTCAGAATGGGAATTTATTGATTCTTTATTTTTTAAGGGCAACAAGCTAGAGATTACCAGTTATTTGGATAGTGATTGTAAATCTTCAGAGGTAGTTATTTACTCAAATTAATACCCTATCATTTTTCAACTTTAAAAAAACGCAAGGGTAGAAGCATTGTTACTCGTAAATCATATAAATGAAAATAGCATATTTACATGGCCTGGAGTCTTCTAATGACCCTACAAGTTTAAAGATAATTTGGTTAAACGATAATTTTGATCAAGTATATACACCATCTATTAAGTACCACAACAAGGAGTCTTTTACTAGTATTACAGCTCACATTAAAAAACAAAACCCAGACTATATTATTGGATCTTCAATGGGAGGTTATTTTGCATATCTCATTGGAGCTACCTTAGGTATTCCAACTATATTATTTAATCCTGCTGTCATTGGAAGATCCTTTGATCCTGTTGTTGATGACAGTAATTTAAAAGAGACAAGCCATAATGTGTTTCTAGGAAAAACCGATAAAGTAATTAATGGAGCTTTAGTACAATCTTATTTTAGTAGTTTTGGCATAGGAGAGTTTACCTATACAGCCTATAATGGTTGTCACCGGGTTTCAGCTGAAGTTTTTATTGATGCTATTAAAAATGTGACTGGTGTTTTAAATAGATCATAAAGTAGCTCCCCTTTTTAAAAAATTATCTTTTTTACTTACTCAACGGTGATTGGTTAATCTTACTATACGATTAACCTTACTCCTTTTTTAGAATTATTAAAAGAATTATCAATCAGGTGAACATTGACATATTGATAATGAGAATGATGATGTTTTATTAGTTAATTCAATAAATTCATCTTTTGTAATATGTTTGAAATTATCATCAAAGAAGATAAATCCATATTGTAATGACAACGATAATTGAACAAATTCTTTAATGTGCGGGTTGTTGGATTTAATATTTGATTGTATTCCATCTTCATCAACATCTAAAAAGATTTCCTCCCTGAAAAGTTTTAAATCAATCTCATCATAAAAACCCCAACATTGTTCATCCCATAA
>CATIQX010000161.1 GCA_949531795.1 Cryomorphaceae bacterium
CAATACCAATAACATCTTTACCTGTAAATGTATGTGTTGCATTTGTAGTGGAGTGATCTTGATACAAGAAGGTATGTTCTCCAAACAGCTTTCGTGGTTTAAGGAACACTTGGGTAATCTCGAAGTCATCCATGTCGCAATCGCAAAGAACCATTTGCCCTTCCTCCATCTTAAAAACAGTTGAGGTCCAATTATTCGATACCTCATTGGATATCCTTTTAATTTCACCTTCTTCAAGTTGATCAGGCAATGCATCAGCTTGAGAAAAAGTTCTCATTGTTACCCTAGCCACTGTTCCTTTATGCTTTGAACAACTAGCAAGGAAGAAACTAGCTGAAAGGAATAATACACTCGTTAATTTTAATATGTGTTTCATAATAGTATTCAGTTTAAAAATTATATATAAATTTAAAGTAAAACGATGGATCCTGAAATACGCTAGAGAGCGTATTTTAAGGGAAGTAGCTTAGTAACGACAAAAAAATAACTTAATTGAAAAAGCATTTATATTTTAAGCAATCACGGAAATGCTTAATTTCAAGTTTATTCCAAATTCGATTTCTATGAGTTCGAATGGTATGGTGAGAAACATGCATTTTCTCAGATATCTGATTATTAGTGTGTCCTTTGATAATGAATTTGAGAACTTCTTTTTCTCTTGGACTTAAAGAAGAATATTTTTCAATATTGTTCCTTATAAAACGATTTTGCTCAAGAATTGTTTTAAATGAATTTATTGTGCCATCAAAATTAGTCGCCTGTTCGCGCAACTCAAAAACTGCTTTTCCACTGTCATCTGTTCCTTTAAAAGTGATTTCTAAATTCTGATTTTCCTCTTTTGTATCTTTAGTGACGAATTTTTCATTCAACCAATTTCTAGCTTCTGTTTCATTTGCAAAATATTTTGGATTAAAGCCACTAGTCGAATTCTCATTAAATATGCCCATTGTTTCAATGTAAGACAATACATCCAGTCCAACAACAAATGCAACTTGATCAAAACCATCTTGATTTTTAGCTATAAATCCAGATTTAAATATCGGTTTTGAAATGTTCTCATCTACCCATTTTTTTGTAACGTCACTTAATTTGAAAGTGAGATTTTCTAAGAGCCACATTATTTGAGATGGTTTTATGTTCTCAACTATATGTAGATGTTCCGTCAACTCTTTTCTGTAAGCCAAATCATTAAGCGGGCTAGATTTCCAAGTGCAAATTAGCCTTGAACTTGCTTGTTCATGTTTGATGAATAAATGAGGCCCATTATATACTTCCATTCATTTATAACAACTAATTTTATCCATTTATTACTTTTCCATCAGAGTTTTTAAAATTCATTTCGTCAAAATTTTGCCTAACTGTTTTTCATAGATTCCATTATATCCTGATTGAGCTTCCTCTATAGTTGTAATAAAAGATAGTAAAATGGTGATTGTTGCTTTTATTTTCATCCTAATTTCCCTTTTTTACTTTGATTAAAACAATATCTGATTTCTGAAATCAGGAAAAAATCCTCTTTGATTTAATGTCCTAATCGTTTGTGAGCTTTTATCGTAATACTGAATAATTTCTTCTTGAGTATTTATACTTTCAGCGGCAGAGAAGGCCAATGATATCATTGAAGATGTTTTGTCATTAAGAAAATATTTATGGTTAAAACCAAGAATTCCTGTATTAGATTCAGAAGTAACGTTTGTTTGATCATCAGTAAACAAATTATCACCTTCTTCTCCTTCTTCTTCTTCTTCAGCCGCCTGAAATGAAATATC
>CATIQX010000162.1 GCA_949531795.1 Cryomorphaceae bacterium
AATTAATCAAAATTACAGACGTTTTAGGAAGAGAAAAAAAACAAAAAAATAAAACAAATCTACCTCTGTTCTACATCTACGATGATGGAACAGTTGAGAAAAGAATAATTCTTGAATAAGTAAAACCCCACTCATTTGAGTGGGTTTCTTTTTGGTGGGCCTTACGGTCCTAATTTCGAACTTTTTTAGAGAAATAAAATTATTAGAAAGTTCACCCTTAGGAGTGAAGTGAATTTTAGATATTTGCCTCATAATTGCATCATTAATAATTATAAAACTAAAAAATATGAAAAATATTTTACTAACATTAGCTATTGCTTTTGGGCTAACTCAAATAACAAAAGCACAAATAACAACGTGTCTTCCTTGTGATCAATTAGGTATGAGTGTTAATGTATCTGACACCAATTATCTTAATATATATCATGCAGGACAATATTTAACCCATCCTCAAGAATTTAATGTTTTTGCGTGGGAGTTTACAGACCAGCAAGGCAATATAATATTTGAAGATACAATAGTGGATGATGAATTTGTTAGTTTTTCTCACAGTTTTCCAATTAGTGACACAATGAATGTTACTGTTTATCTAAGAAATGATTCTGCTATTTTGACTGATGGCAATATAGTTAATTGTTTATTTGAAGATCAAATATATTGGGAGGTTGGAGTATATCCATCTGGCACACCATGGGGAAGATGGGAGTTTATTAATGAAAATGTTGGTGTAGATCAAAATGTTGTTTTAGCTGTTGATGATTTCTCTTATCAAAAGAAAGAACTTGTAAAAATTGTTGATATTCTTGGCAGAGAAACATCTTTTAAAAATAATCACATATTGTTTTATATCTATAGTGATGGAACAACAGAAAGGAAATATATTTCAAAATAATTGAAGAATCTATATTTTTTAGGATTAATATTTCTTTGTTTATCGAGTAACTCTCTTTACTCTTCTCAAGTAGATTCTCTAAGATTAATTTGGGAAAATGAAGAGCTGTCAGATTCTCTAAGATTTAATGCATTAGAAGAATATGAAGAGTTATACTCTCTCGTTTCTCCTGACTCTGTACTTGTTGTACTTGATTATTATCATGATTTGGCAATTACCAAGGGTGCAGATCGACAATTATATAGGTCATTTCTTAGAAAAGGAAATATTTTTCGATTACAAGATAGAATTGAAGAAGCAAGAACACATTATTATGAGGCCCAACTTGTATCGAAAAAAATTAATAGCGCTAGATTAGAAGCTATCATTATTGGAAACTTAGGGAATCTTCATTTAGATCAAAGTGAATATTTTGAAGCTATAAAAAAGTATAACAAAGCAAAGAAAATTTTTTCTACTGAAGTTGATAAAATAAGTGAAGCTAGAATGCTCAATGGTATTGGGGCGATTAATTCTAAGATAGGAAATGATGATATTGCTTTGGCTCATTATGAAGAGGCATTAAAAATATACAAAACATTGGATGCCAATAACGAGCCTTATCCCGCCTTAAATTCAACAACAATATTAATGAATATAGGTCTTATACATTTCAAAAATGACTTATTTATTAAAGCAGAAGTATCATTTCTTGAAGCGCTTAAAACACTTGATTCCTATAATTACAAATTTTATATTTCAGGCTGCTACAATATGCTAGCTCAAATATATTTAGAATTAAATCAAATCGAAAATAGTTTACTTTTTGCAAATAAATGTCTTGATATTTCTAAAGAGTTAGATACTAAGAGTGGAATTTTAGAGTCTGAAATTCTACTTGCTAAAATTAATTATCAGCTTAATAAAGATAAATCTATAAAGCAGTTTGAGAATATTTTTGAGTCAATTAATGTAAATGGATCTTTTGAAATGAAAAGAGAAGTTTCTGGTTTGCTTTATAAAGGATATAAATTTCAAAATAAATTAGATCTATCTCTTAAAATGTATGAGCTTTTTAATTTATGCAATGATAGCATTCAAAAGAATATTGACAGGTATGCAATTGCTCGAGAAACAGTAAGAGATGAATA
>CATIQX010000163.1 GCA_949531795.1 Cryomorphaceae bacterium
GCAATTTTTGATGCCATTCTTCCAAGAATTTGACCTTCAGCATCAACAACAACCCATACTCTGTTGGCCGTTTCTTTGTTTGCTGATAATGTTTTGTAACTTAATGTATCCACTGTATATAATGTTTATTTAGTCCTTGTTAAAAGGGTTGCAAAATTACACTTTTTTACTATTCTGCAAAGTATTATCAACTATTATTGTTTATAACCTTTATATAACACCTAATTCCTTTCCAATTTTAGTAAAAGCTGCTATAGACTTTTCTAAATCTTCACGTGTGTGTGCAGCAGAAATTTGAACTCTAATTCTCGCTTGGTCTTTTGGTACAACCGGAAAGAAAAAGCCAATTACATAAATTCCCTCTGCCAATAATTTATCTGACATTACTTGCGAAAGCTTTGCATCGTACAGCATTACAGGTACAATTGCATGAACTCCTTCTTTTATATCAAAACCTGCTTGAGTCATTTTTTCTCTGAAATAATTTGTATTTTCTTCTAACTGGTCACGCAAATGGGTAGTGTTACTTAATAAATCAATAACCTTGTTAGCTGCTCCAACAATTGATGGCGCCAAAGAATTAGAAAATAAATAAGGGCGAGATCTTTGACGTAGAATATCAATTACCTCCTTTTTACCTGACGTAAAACCACCCATTGCACCACCTAAAGCTTTTCCTAAAGTAGAAGTAATGATATCAACTCTACCCATAACACCACAATGTTCATGCGTACCCCTACCAGTTTTACCAACAAATCCTGTAGAATGACAATCATCTACCATTACTAAGGCATCATATTTTTCGGCCAAATCACATATTTTATCCAATTGAGCTAAATAACCATCCATAGAAAATACACCATCCGTAACGATGATTCTATTTCTTTGGTCTTGTGCTTTTATCAATTGTGCTTCCAAATCAGCCATATCATTATTTGCATAACGATAACGAGCAGCCTTACATAAGCGCACCCCATCAATAATGGAAGCATGATTTAAAGAATCGGAAATAATAGCATCTTCCTTTCCAAATAATGGCTCAAAAAGACCGCCATTAGCATCAAAAGCTGCAGCATACAATATAGTATCCTCCATTCCTAAAAATTCAGAAATCTTTTTTTCTAAATTTTTGTGAATATCTTGCGTTCCACAAATAAAGCGTACAGATGACATTCCGAAACCATGAGTATCTAAGGCATCTTTGGCTGCTTGAATAACATCAGGATGAGATGACAAACCTAAATAATTATTAGCACAAAAGTTTAATACTTCTTCTCCTGTGCTTACACGAATACTTGCACCTTGAGGATTGGTAATTATTCTTTCTTTTTTATACAAACCAGCCTCTTTAATACTTGCTAATTCATCTTGTAACTGCTTTTGGAATTTTCCTAACATAATTTTATTTTTTGGGAGGGCAAAAGTACACAAATAAAAAAAGGAGGCAAAAGCCTCCCTTAATATTCTATTATTATAATGTAACTATTAAACCAATCCTTGATCTAACATAGCATCAGCTACCTTTACAAATCCTGCAATGTTAGCCCCCTTTACATAATCTACATAATCACCTTCTGTACCATACTGGATGCATGAAGTATGAATATCTTGCATAATCTGTTTCAATTTAGTATCAACCTCTTCTCTAGTCCAGTTTATTCTCAATGAATTCTGACTCATTTCTAAACCTGAAGTAGCTACCCCGCCAGCGTTAGATGCTTTTCCAGGAGCAAATAAGATTTTTGCATCTTGGAACACTGCAATAGATTCAGGAGTACAGGGCATGTTTGCTCCTTCAGAAACTAACATACATCCGTTAGCTACTAAAGTTTTTGCTTCTAATTCATTCAACTCATTTTGTGTTGCACAAGGCAAGGCAATATCACAATTTACTCCCCACGGCCTTCCTTCATGAAATTCACAACCAAACTTGTCAGCATATTCCTTAACCCTTCCTCTTTTTACATTTTTAAGTTCCATTACAAATGCTAATTTTTCAGAATCAATTCCGTTAGCATCATAAATAAAACCGGATGAATCAGAAAGAGTAACAACCTTGGCACCTAATTCTGTTGCTTTTTGACAAGCATATTGCGCTACATTACCTGAACCTGAAATAGCAACAGTTTTTCCTTTAAAAGAATCTCCATTTACTGCCAACATATTTTGCGCAAAATATACATTTCCATATCCTGTTGCTTCTGGGCGAATTAAAGATCCCCCCCAAGATATTCCTTTACCAGTAAGTACACCCGTAAATTCATTTCTTATTCTTTTATACTGCCCAAACATAAATCCAATTTCTCTTCCGCCAACACCAATATCTCCAGCAGGTACATCAGTATTTGGTCCAATATGACGACATAATTCTGTCATAAAGGATTGGCAAAACTTCATTACTTCATTATCAGATTTTCCTTTAGGATTAAAATCAGCTCCACCCTTACCGCCACCCATTGGCAACGTAGTTAAAGAGTTTTTGAATACTTGCTCAAAACCTAAAAACTTAAGAATTGATAGATTTACAGAAGGATGAAATCTCAACCCTCCTTTGTAAGGTCCTATTGCAGAATTAAACTCTACTCTGTATCCTCTATTTACTTGTATTCTCCCCATATCATCTAGCCATGGAACCCTGAACATAAGAACGCGCTCCGGCTCAACCATTCTTTCCAATAACATCTTATTATTATATTTCGGATTTTCTTCCATAAAAGGAATGATAGCTTCTGCTACCTCCTCAACTGCTTGTAAGAATTCAGTTTCGCCAGCATTCTTTGCGGCTACTTCACTCATAAAGTCATGGATTTTTTGTCCCATTTTAATTTTCTTTTTAATTATTTATTAAACTTAAATTTTGGCAAATGTAGAATATTTTGATAAAGCGCAAAAAAATTACATACTCTTCTTATAAAATTTCTATTGTGCAAAATAATTACCATATTTAAATACCGTCTTCAAAATTACTCTTTACATTTTGAAAAACACCAGCTTAAATATTCATTCAAATCATGCAGTATGAATTTTATCATCAGATAAAACCCTCAGTTAATCAGAGTGTAATTGATATTTCTTTTTATTTTTATTAAACTCATGCAATTTTCTATATTTGTCAGGTTAAATATTAATTCAGTAAATACATGAGAAGAATCTTTACGCTAGTTATTATTACTCTTTGTAATTTAACACTCTACAGCCAAACCATAATTGGTACAATTACCGACGAGGCCAACAATGAAAAATTAATTGGTGTCAATATTATCCTTGAAAATGGAGGAGGAACTTCTACTGATATATTTGGAAAATACAGCTTAAGCACTAATGAAGGGACGCAAAAATTAACTTTTAAATACATTGGCTATAAAGATATTGTTAAAGAAATTTCTTTAGCTAAAGATGAAAATAAGATAATCAACATTACTTTAGAAAGCTCATCAGAACAATTAAGCACAGTTGTTATTTCTGCGGGAAGGTTTGAGCAGAAAATTGAAGAGATTACGGTTTCCATGGAGGTAATAAAGCCCACACTTATTGAAAACAAAAATACAACCCAAATAGAAACAGTTATGGATCAAATTCCTGGTGTTAATATTACTGATGGACAAGCCAATATTAGAGGAGGAAGTGGCTGGAGTTTTGGCGCAGGAACAAGAGTATTAGTTATGGTAGATGATATGCCTTTGATTTCTGGAGATGCAGGGCAAGTACAATGGAGTTTAATCGCAACCGAAAACATTAATCAAATAGAAGTTATAAAAGGAGCTTCTTCTGCACTTTATGGTTCTTCTGCATTAAATGGTGTAATAAATGTGCGCACAGCTTTCCCAAGCCAAAGGGATATTGATAAAGATCCTTTAAAAAAAGGATACCTAAAAGTAAATCTTCATAAAGGACTGTATGATTTCCCAGAAAGGGAAGTTTTAAACTGGAATGGAGATAAGAGAAGGGCATTTTATGGGTGTGAGTTTTTATTTTCTAATAAATATGAGAATTTAGACTTATCAGTTGGAGGAAATATCTTCAAAGATGATGGTTTTAGACAAGGTGAAATAACAGATAGAAAAAGATTCAATCTAAATTCAACATATAAAAGCAAAAATATTGAGGGCTTATCATATGGATTAAATGCTAATTTCTTATTTCAAACAACAGGATCTGCAATAATTTGGGACGGATTAGACAGGGCTTATATCCCACTTGATGATGAAATTACAACTACCAATGGAGATACTTATAATATTGACCCTTTTATCACATATTTAAATGGAAATAACCGACATTCATTTAAGACAAGATACCTAAAAGTTATAAATGATAATAGTACAAAAGAGGATGATGCAGGACAAGATAATCAGGCAGAAAGTTATTATTCCGATTACCAATGGCAAAAAAAATAGAAAAATATAATTTACGAATCACTAGTGGAACAACTAATGAGATAGTATATGCTGATTCAGATTTATTTAATGGGAAAAACTATAAAACAAATCATTCCTTGTATACACAATTGGATAAAAAATGGAATCGACTAAACATTTCATTAGGAGCTAGATACGAAAGTTTTTCTTTACATTCAGATGACAAGCACTTTATTAATGGAGATTCTATTAATGATTTTTCAGCTGGAAAACCAGTTTTCAGAACAGGAATTAATTATCAAGCAGCTGAAGCGACATATGTAAGAGCATCATGGGGACAGGGCTATCGCTTTCCGTCAATGGCAGAACTGTTTATCTCTACAAATACATCTGGATTAGAAATCTACCCTAACCCCGAGTTGAAACCAGAAAGTGGGTGGAGTAGCGAAATTGCAATTAAGCAAGGAGTTAAATCAGGAAAATGGATGGGGTATATTGATATTGCTGCATTTATTCAGCAATACGATGACATGATGGAATTCTCTTTTGGACAATGGGGAGGCCCTGACAAACCAGATGGTGGTGTAGGATTTAAGTCAATAAATGTAGGAAAAACACGAATTAGCGGACTAGAAATAAGTATAAATGGACAGGGGAAAATAAATCCTAATTTAAGCATAAACGTAATAGCCGGTTATACATATATGAATCCTATTTCCTTAGATTTAGATTATGTGTATACTGAATCGATTAACGGTTACGAGCTAACTTACAGAAATACTAGCTCAGATTCTACTATGCTAAAATATCGATATAAACACATTGCCAAAGCTGATATTGAAATTGTATACAAAGATATTTCAATAGGAGGAAGTATGCGATACAATAGTTTTATGAAAAATATTGATAAGATATTTACAATAATTGGAGGAGATGGTGAAGATGCACAAATCCCAGGAATTAATTCTGCTAGAGAGAAGTTTAAAGATGGTGATTTTATTATTGACTTAAGGGCAGGATATCAAATAACTAAAACAGCAAGACTAGGCTTTATCGCAAATAACGTGTTGAATCGAGAATATATGACAAGACCAGCTACTATGATGTCACCGAGAACTTTTGCCGTGCAATTAGCATTAAAAATATAGTGAAAATAATTGGAATCATACCTTCTAGATTTGGATCAAGCCGTTTTCCTGGAAAACCCCTAGCAGATATTTTAGGAAAAAGTATGATTCAGAGAGTTTACGAACAATGTAAGAAAGCATCTTCTCTTTCCAAGGTTGTAGTCGCTACTGATGACGAGAAAATTTTCAATCATGTTATAGATTTTGGAGGTCAAGTAATGATGACTTCAGAATCTCATATTTCAGGGACAGACAGGTGTAATGAAGTAATTCAATCTTTGGACGAAAAATACGATATTGCCATAAATATACAAGGAGATGAACCCTATGTTAATCCTGAGCAAATTAACCAAGTAGCTTCATTATTTTCTTCAAAAGAGGTTAGCATTGCTACTTTAGCTAAAAAGATTGAAGATCAAAATATAATAAATGATATAAATAGCCCAAAAGCAATTTTTAATTCGAACGGAATAGCTCTCAATTTTTGCAGAAAAATCACTAATCCTAATAAAGAAAAAACCTATTTCAAGCACATAGGAATCTATGGATACCTAACTGAAATACTAACTGAAATCTGTAAATTACCACCAACAGATAATGAAATAAAAGAACGTTTAGAGCAACTCAGGTGGCTGGATAATAAGTACACAATTAAAGTAGGGGTTACTACACATGAGGGTACATCAATAGACACTCCTGAGGATATTGAAAAAATTAAAGCTCAAATGGGATAAATTCCTTAATTTTGTTGCTATGAATAAAACGGTTGAACATTATATTTCAGAACTATTATTTTTACATGATTGTGTAATCCTACCTGATTTCGGAGGATTTGTAGGTAACCTTCAATCTGCAAAACTAAATAAGACCACAGGAGTATTAAGCCCTCCATCAAAACAAATTCTTTTTAATGCTAGTCTAAAAACGAATGATGGCTTGCTAATCACTCATATTTCGAACCAAGAAGGGATTACACAAGAAGTAGCTAAAAATGA
>CATIQX010000164.1 GCA_949531795.1 Cryomorphaceae bacterium
ATCTTCATCAAAAAACCTATCTACTGTCGATTTTGATGTTCCGTCCTAATTATACTTGCAATAGATAAGCCCTTTTGCTCCAACTTGTGGTGTTTTTACAAAATTTACCAAGGCATCTAATTGTTTTCTTGTGTAGTTAGCACATCCCTTTGCATTAATAGCAACTACAAGTTCTGCATTATCAAAAACCCCAAAATCTTTTCCTTGGCATAGGTCATTCATTTCTACAAAAGCCATGTCAAAACGAATATCTGGTTTGTCCGAACCATAGAGCTTCATTGCAGTATCATAAGTCATTCTTGGAAATTCATTCAGCTCAACTCCTTTGACTTCTTTTAGTAAATGGCGAGTTAATCCTTCAAACATATTCAGGATATCTTCTTGTTCAATAAATGACATTTCACAGTCAATCTGAGTAAATTCTGGCTGACGGTCGGCACGTAAATCTTCATCTCTAAAACACTTTACAATTTGATAATATTTATCTATTCCACCCACCATAAGCAATTGCTTAAAAGTTTGTGGCGATTGTGGTAATGCGTAAAACTGCTTTTCATTCATTCTACTTGGTACCACAAAATCCCTTGCTCCTTCAGGTGTAGATTTTATTAAGTAAGGTGTTTCTACCTCAATAAAACCTTGGTTGTCTAAGTAATTTCGTGTTGCTTTTGACACTTGATGTCTTAACATCAAATTCTCTTTTATTGGGTTTCTTCTTATATCAAGGTAACGATACTTCATGCGTATTTCGTCCCCACCATCTGTTTCATTTTCAATCGTAAAAGGAGGTGTTTTTGATTTGTTGAGTATTGTGAGCTTACTAATTTCAATTTCAATTTCTCCTGTTGGAATGTTCTTGTTTTTACTTTCTCTTTCTACAACTTTTCCTATTATCTGAATCACAAATTCGCGCCCTAATTTTCTAGCCTCGATGCAGATCTCAGCATTTACATCCATGTTAAAAGCCAATTGTGTAATTCCGTATCTATCACGCAAATCCACAAAAGTCATCCCTCCTAAATCTCGATTTTTTTGTACCCACCCACTTAAGGTTACCTCTTGGTTAACATTTGTTATGTTTAATGTACCGCAATTGTGTGTTCTTAACATCTTATAATTATTTGCTTGCGAAATTACAAAACAAAATGTGGTTTAGGTATCTTTGCCTTATGGAAATTAATCCTTTTGACGACACTTATTTTATGAAACAAGCCCTTCTGCAGGCGCAAGAGGCCTTTGAAAAAAATGAAGTGCCTGTCGGCGCAGTTATTGTATGTGACAATCACATTATTGCTCGTGCTCATAATTTTACTGAATGCTTAAATGATGTAACGGCCCATGCTGAAATGCAAGCTTTTACGGCTGCTGCTGATTATCTGGGTGGAAAATACCTAAACGACTGTACTCTTTATGTTACTCTAGAACCATGCGTAATGTGTGGTGGGGCAGCTTATTGGACACAGTTAAAAAAAATAGTTTATGGAGCAAAGGATGAAAAAAGAGGCTTTTCATCTTTAGTGAAAAATATACTACATCCAAAAACTGAAATTATGAGTGGTCTTCTTGAAGAAGAATGCTCAAAATTATTGTCCAATTTTTTTAAAAATAAAAGGTAAATAAGCGTATTTTTACCAAAAAATAATTGTTATGAATTATCCAGAAGAAATGTGTGTGCCAATGCGAAAAGATTTAACATCAGTAGGATTTGTTGAATTAAGAACTGCTGAAGCTGTGTCAAATTTATTAGATAAAAAAGAAGGAACTGTTTTAGTAATGGTAAATTCTGTCTGTGGTTGCGCGGCAGGTAATGCTCGCCCTGCTGTCAAAATGACAACTCAGTTTGAAAAGAAAGTAGATACTTTTGCAACTGTTTTTGCAGGCCAAGATATTGGCGCTGTTGCTAAGGCTAGAGAGTATATGGCTCCATTCCCTCCTTCATCCCCAGCTATTGCTGTTTTTAAGGGAGGAAAATTAGTGCATTGTATAGAGCGCCATCATATTGAAGGGAGGTCAGCTGAAATGATTGCTGATAATTTAAAAGATTGTTTTGATAAGGTCTGCTAATTAGCAAAATTCTGATTAAAAATTTAAAATATTACGGGCAACTTTTAAAATTTAAGTTGTCGATTACGGTTGTATTTTCGGCCACAATCGGGTATTTATTAGGGGTTAATACTTTTGATATTACTACTTTTATTTTATTAGTTGTTGGGGGATTCTTTGTAACTGGTGCTGCTAATGGTTTGAATCAGGTTATTGAGAGAGAACATGATAAATTTATGGAACGAACTGCTTCCCGACCTTTACCTCAAGGTAATTTATCAGTTAATCAAGCATTTTATTTTTCAATACTTCTTGGCGTATTAGGCGTCGTCTCTTTAAACTACATAAATCCACAAGGTAGTTTTTTTGGTTTGATGTCAAAGTCAGGTGCTTTTGGTTTGCTTTCTATAGTTTTATATGTTTTGGTTTATACACCACTTAAGAGGGTTTCCCCTTTTGCAATTACTGTGGGTGCTGTTCCTGGCGCGATTCCGTTTTTACTAGGATTTGTTGCGGCAACTGATGATTTTGGTATTGCAGCAATTACACTTTTTTCTATTCAGTTTTTTTGGCAATATCCGCACTTTATTGCTATTGCCTGGGTTCAAGATATTGAATATAAAAAGGCGGGTTTTAAAATGATGTTGGGAGGTAAAAAAGGTAAGTATCCAGCATTTATTGGTATGATTGCTGCTGCAATTATGACCGTTATTTCGGTTGCTCCTTTCTTATGGAAAATCCCTTTATTATCTCTATCTATTTATGGTGCAGTTACTGTATTTTTACTTGGTTTTTGGTTCACTTTTAATGCAGTAAAACTATACCGAAATTGTGATGATGCCACAGCTCGAACTTTAATGCTAAGTTCTTTTGCGTATTTACCTTTAATTCAAGTTGTTTATATGTTAGATAAATTTCTTATTCAATAAAAAGACATGAAAAAACAAGATTCCTTTTTTATTCCTTTAATTATTACTTTATCAGTAATTATTCCAATTGTAGTTGCTTTATTAATGTTATTCCCTGATGTATTTCATATAGAATCTGAAGGTATTGATTTTAGCTCTCTTCCTTTTTTCCATGCTGTTTTAAATGGTTCAACTGCAGTACTTTTACTTACAGGATTTATTCTAATAAAAAACAAAAAAACCAATTTACATAAATTTTCAATGCTTTCTGCTTTTGTGTTATCTTCTGTTTTTTTGTTGTCTTATGTAACATCAAAACTTACAAATTTACCAGTTCCTTTTGGTGGGGAGGGGATGATTAGATACATCTACTTTATCATTCTTATTTCACATATAATTTTGTCTGTTCTTGTTTTGCCACTGGCTCTTTTTTCAATTTACAGAGGAATGACAGGAGAGATTACAAAGCATAAGGCAATTGTAAAATATACTTTTCCTATATGGATGTATGTCGCTATAACAGGAGTAATGGTATATATCTTCATGTCTCCATATTATTAGCAATTAGTTACTTTATTTAAAATTTAAGTAGGGATTTGCCCCCTTTTTTCTTCTTGTTACTTTCAATATATCATTTGTTTATCTTTTATCATAAAATTTGTATCTTGCGAGCTTATAAAGAATTTAATTATTTTAGATAATATGAAGAAGATATTACTTTTTACGAGCATTTTGTTTTTAACTACTATAACTAGTTTATTTGCTCAAGACCCTACTATTGATACTGCATTTATTTCACAACCTATTTTATGTAATGGTGCTTATGTGACTGATGAAATGCAAGTTACAGTTAATCAAACAGCTCCTAATCCAGTTGAGTATAAATGTATTGTAGGATATTTTCCAATCCCATCACTTTTTGTTTCTTATTTTAGTACAGACTTAACAACAGCTTTGTCACTTAATTTTACAAGCTTACTGCCTAATGTTGATTATTGTATTAGATTAGTGGATTCAGCTTCGTATTATTCTGCAAATAACGGGAGTCCAAGTGGTACCAGTTCTACAGGGGTATATGATCAGTTTTGTTCAGTTAATTTTTCAGAACCATCTCAGTTAACAGCCTCTACTTCAGTTGTTGCTAGTAATTTGTGCGCAGGTGATTGTATTGCGGCTGAGGACTTATTAGTCTCTGGAGGAACAGGACCTTATTCATTTACATTAGATGGAGGAACACTTCAAAATTTAGCTAGTGGCGATTCAACTTATTCATTTGTTGCTTTATGTGCAAATAATTATGATATTGTTGTTATAGATGCAAATGGATGCTCTACGTCCCCTTCAATAACTAGTTTTACACTAGATACAATATCTCCTATTGTTCTTTCTGGGACAGTTTCTGATTATAATAGCTATAATATTTCCTGTAATGGTGGTTCAGATGGAACGATAACAGCTTCAGCAACCGGAGGGACAGGCGCATTTACATATTCAATAGATGGAATTAATTTCCAATCTAGTGTTATATTCTCCGGTCTAACATTAGGTTCATACACTATAACCTATAAAGACTCTAACGATTGTATTGAAACAGAAAGTTTTATTTTGAACGAGCCTCCTTCTCTTTCAGGAGTAGCAAATGTTATTTTAGATGTTGATTGTTATAATGCAAGTACTGGAGAGATTAATTTTCAGATTGATGCTATCAATACTGGAGTTCCAGGATATGTATTCTCAATTGATAATTTTATAACTGATCAAACAAATTCAACTTTTATTAATTTATTTGGAGACTCAACTTATACATTGAAAATTATGGATGCTAATGGCTGTATGGATAGTTCATTAGTTTACTTAGTTGAACCAACACAAATAATTTACTCAACAATTCTTTCTGATTATAACAGTTATGAAGTAAGTTGTAATGATTCTTCTGACGGAAGTATTGGGTTTACTTCTCCAAGTGGGGGTTTATCCCCATACACATATTCAATTGATGGCGGCATAATTTTTAATCCTGCAAATTCATATTCAAGCTTAGTGTCAGGAATCTATAATATTGCAGTTAAGGACGCTAGTGGGTGTATTGATTCAAATACTATTACATTAGATGAACCAGGATTATTTAGTGTACCGTATTTAGTTAGTAATTCTATTGATTGTCCTAGTGATTGTAATGGAGCAATTTCTATTAACTCTTTAAATGGTGTTGGTCAAGAGCTATATAGTATAAACTCAGGCACTCAGCAAACTACCCCTTATTTCTCAGGTCTTTGTGGAGATATTACTAACGGATCTTATATTTTGAATGCAGTTGATGACAATGGATGTACAGCTAGTATATCTTTTTCATTAGCTGAGCCTTCAGAATTTGTTTATACAACTAATAGTTCTCTAGAGTATTGTAACCAATCAGATGGTCAGGCATCAATAACAGTAACTTCAGGCGGTACAGGTAGCTTATCATACATTTGGAATAATGATACTTTACAAAACTCTTCTGTTGCAAATAACTTAGTAACAGGCATATATACGGTTGAAGTCACTGATAGCAATGCTTGTCAGTTTACAGTACCAGTTTCTGTATTAGCAGATATAGGTTTTACGGTTTCGTTTACGACTGTATCACCTTGCTTGGGAGATTCTAGTGGTTC
>CATIQX010000165.1 GCA_949531795.1 Cryomorphaceae bacterium
CTCCAAAAATAAGATTAAATGGCTAAGAAAAACAATAAAACAGAAGATCAATTTGCTCAAATTGAAGAAACACTTTCAAAAACAGAACAATACATTGAAGATAACCAGAAAAATCTTATTTCAATAGTAGGCTCTGTAGTATTAATTATAGCACTATTTATAGGTTACCAAAATCTTTACATTGCTCCAATGGAAAAGGAAGCGCAAGCTGATATGTTTATGGCTGAACTTTATTTTCAGAAAGATTCTTTTAATTTATCATTAGAAGGTGATGGTCAATATTTAGGTTTTCTTGATATTGCTGACGAATACAGTTCTACTAAAGCAGGATCTTTAGCGAACTATTATGCAGGATTAGCTTATCTAAACAAAGGTGATTTTGAAAATGCTATCAAGTATTTAGGTAATTTTTCATCTGAAGATGTAGTGCTTTCAGCTTTAGCTTTAGGTTGTATTGGTGATGCTTACATGCAACTAGCTGATTCAGACAATGCACTTTCATATTATGAAGATGCTTCAGAAAAATATATTAATGAGTTTACTTCACCAAGATATATGTTTAAGCAAGCTATGATCCATGAGGCAAATGGTGATGTTGCTGATGCATTAGCATTATATAAAGGAATTGAAGCTGATTATAAAACTTCTCGTGAAGGAAATGGAATTGAAAAATACATTGCTCGAGCTGAAAACGCATTGTAATGACAAAAAAAAATACTAACCTCTCCCATTTTAATAAGGAAGAAGTTCCCAATGCCAAAGGTCTATCCTTTGGTATTGTTGTTTCTGAATGGAATGGAAACATTACAGAAGGGCTTTATAAAGGAGCAACTGATGCATTAATTAAATGTGGAGCTAATGCTAATGATATTGTTAGATATGTTGTACCAGGAAGTTATGAATTAGTTTTTGGGGCTAAAATTGCTGCAAAAAACAAACCTGATGCAATAATTTGTTTAGGTTCTGTTATTCAGGGAGAAACAAAACATTTTGACTTTGTATGTAATGCTGTCGCATTGGGAATTAAAGATTTAAATATAAGTTTGGATATACCTGTTGTTTTTGGAGTATTGACTGATAATACAATGGAGCAGGCCAAAAACAGGTCAGGTGGAAAATTTGGCAATAAGGGAGTAGAAGCTGCTATAACTGCTATAAAAATGGCTACTTTAAATATGAAATAAATTTCTGCTTAATTTGTTTTTTAGAACCAGAAAATTTTTAAGTTTGCAGCCCAATTTACAATGGTCGAGTAGCTCAGCTGGATAGAGCATCTGCCTTCTAAGCAGACGGTCACAGGTTCGAATCCTGTCTCGATCACGAAACTAAAAAACTCAGTAATTAATTACTGAGTTTTTTAGTTATAAGCTTAAGATAAATTATAATTCTTCTAACAATGGTGCATTATAAAATTTGATAATTAAGTGTCTATTAGGTTTTTGTATTACTACTTATTCATAAAATCACTTACTAGGCTATGAAAGTGATGCACCCCTTTTTCCATAGTTGGTGAAAATCGACCATGTTTATAAAAGCGAGAGGTAACTCCTTTTTGTACTTGTTGAACTATTTGTTCATCCTCAAGTTCTACTTTATCTAAATCAGCACCTGCACCACTATCTAATTTGCTTTCATCCCAAACATAGGATTTAAACTGAACCTTTGTTTCATTTACTGAAATAGGCGTTATGATATTTATTGATAATCCCCATGGGTAAAAATTAAGCATTAAATTAGGAAATAACCAAAAGTAATAGGCAGCTATTTTTCTTCCATAATCTTTTGATCCATTTGGTAAGTTAAAGCAAATATCATCATCTGAAGCAATTCCTATTTGAAGATTAGAATATTTAAAAGTTTCAACATCATAATTACCAAAGTCCAGTACAGCATTTAAATCAGAATGTATAAAGGGGATGTGAAATCCTTCTAGATAATTATCGCAATACAAAGCCCAGTTTGCTTTTACATAGTATTCTTTTGATAAATCTTCACGGTATTTAAAATCTTCAATAGGCATCCATCCTACTCTTTTCTCAACATCATTTATTAATTCCTTAAACTCAAAATCAGGGGCTAATGATGAAAAAATAAACTGTCTCCATTTGGCAACTGCAATTTTAGGTAAATCATCTTCTAATGAAGGAAAGTTTTTCATTCCTTCAGTTTTGGGCATAAATTTAAATCTTCCGCAAGTATCAAATTGCCTGCCGTGATAACCGCAATTTATATACTTCTTAATAATAGAAGGTTCATTTATTAATATATTTCCTCTATGGGTGCATACATTTGAAAAGCAATCAATTGTGCCATTATTATTTACTAAGACTAAAGGTTCAGGTAATAGATCGCCTAAAAAGTGAAAAGGAAAGGAGCTTCTGTTTTCTTTTAATTGACCATCATCTGTAATAAATTGCCAGTTTCTAGAAAATACATTTTCTAAGGTATTATTGAATTTTTCTTTAGTAGAATAAAACTTTCCTGTAAGAGTTGCTGCTTTTGTAATATCAACATCTATTTTTTTCATGATGTAAATTTAGAATTATAAATAAAAAGTCCTAACATAAATGCTAGGACTTTTTTGCGGAGAGAGAGGGATTCGAA
>CATIQX010000166.1 GCA_949531795.1 Cryomorphaceae bacterium
CTTTAGGAGGAATTACCCATTTTGACGGAACTACTTTTACCCCTTATGACACTGCTAATGGTTTGCTTTCGCAATTTGTAACGGATATCCTTGTAGATAATAATGATAATAAATGGGTTGGTACTTCAAGTGGAATGTCTGTTTTGGATGCATCTAATACATCTTTTACTCAGCATACTAGGATGTATATAATGCCACTTCCTGACACTTTAAATCCTGTGGTGGATATTGCCATGGATTCATACGGAAGAATATGGACCGCTATTTATGTTGGCTATTTGGCAGAAGGTGGGATAGCTTATTGGGATGGAAATCAATGGGAAGATTTTCATGTTTCAGATGGATTAGTTGGACCAAATGTAAGAGGGTTGGTAATTGATTCTGATGATAATGTTTGGATAGCAACTAGTTCTGGAGTATCAAAAATATCAGCTATTCTTAGTGCAGTTGTAGCTGCTGAAATAGCCACATTTAATTTATTTCCTAACCCTAGTAATGATGTATTATATTTAAATAATGGAACCCAAAATATTCAGCAGGTAAAAATGTATAATAATTTGGGAGTTTTAGTCTATTCGAATAATAATAAAAAACAGCAGTATAAAATTGATGTTTCTTCTTTTTCTCATGGTTTATATTATGTAAATGTTCATTATTCTGATGCTATTATTCGTAAGAAAATAGTTATTAACTAATACTGTTTTTGAATATCTAAGATTGATTTTTAGTTTTCTGCCTTAAGTAATTATATTTTTTAAATTTACAAAAAAATAAACTATGCGTAAAATACTCTTGTGTGCAGTCTTAATTGGTTCTCATTTATCTTCTTTTTCACAAGATGTTTTTGATATTGGTGTTCGTAATATTGATATTTATTTCTCTCAAAATAACTGGGATGATTCTTTGGATATCTATTATGCAAATGGTCTGAACGAGCGTTTAGTGGCGGACTCTATTGTGATTGACGGAATAATGGATCCAAATGTTGGTATTAAGTACAAAGGGAATAGTTCATATAATGTAGCGAATGTTAAAAACCCTATGAACATAAAGTTGGATCATGTAAATAATGGTCAGTCTATTGATGGTTACAATGTGATAAAATTATCTAATGGATTTAGAGATCCATCATTTGTGCGTGAAGTATTAAGTTATGAAATGGCAAGGGAATACATGCCTTCTCCAAAAGCAACTTATTCAAGAGTTTCCGTGAATGGCACTTTAATTGGTTTATATACATGTGTACAATCTATAGACGATGATTTTACAAATGAAAATTTTTATGAGCGTAAAGGGCCTTTCTTTAAAGTTGATAATACTGGCATTTCTATTCCTGGTTGTTTTGGCCCTTTAGGTATTTTAGAATATTATTCTGACACAAATTGTTACCAAAGAGCCTATGAGATGGAGTCCACTGAAGATTGGACAGAGTTAGGGAACTTTTTAGATACTTTAAACAATCATTTTACGGAAATAGAAAATGTGATGGACATTGATCGTACACTTTGGATGATGGCTTTTGAAAATTTAATTATTGGCTTGGACGGTCCTATTAATTCTATTCCTCATAATTTTTATTTATTCAAGGATAATAATGGTAGGTTTTCTACTTTGTTATGGGATATGAATATGGCTTTTGGAACATTTACTAACGGTTTGCCAAATCCTGTAACTAATATTGATTTGCAAGAGCTAGATATCTTTCATGAGAGTACAAATAGCCAAAATAAATTAACAACTCAAATATTCTCATCTGATAGATATAAGAGAATGTATGTGGCGCACATGCGTACAATTTTAAATGAACAGTTTATAAATAATAATTATAGTACAAGAGCTTCACAATTACAACAATTAATTGATTCAGATGTAAATACTGATCCAAATACTTTTTATTCTTATACTGAGTTTACAGATAATGCAACTACATCTGTAGCTAATATCATTGGTATTTCGGAGTTAATGAATGCTAGAGTATCCCACTTGCAGACTTTAAGTGATTTTACAGTAACTCCTCCAACTATTACTTCTATTTCAACTAATCCAGTTAATGTTTTACCACATTCTGACGTAAGTATTACTGCAGCAATAAGCAATTCAAATTATGCGTATCTTGGTTATCGTTATACTTTTGCTGATAAGTTTGAAAAAATACAAATGTATGATGATGGTATGCATGGAGATGGAACAGCTGGTGACGGCATTTATGGAGCAACCATTAATGTAGATGCTCGCGATGTACAGTATTATTTTTATGCTGAAAATACGGATGCAGGAATTTTCTCTCCTAAAAGAGCAGAAAAAGAATTCCATCAATTGCCTGTACTTGGTGGTTTAGTGATCAATGAAATTATGGCTGGAAATGTTAATGCAGTTGCTGACCAAAATGGAGAATATGATGATTGGGTAGAATTGTATAATGGTAATAATTTTAACTTAAACTTGAACGGATATTATCTTTCTGATAATGAAAATGATTTAACAAAATGGACTTTTTCTAATGCGATTATTCCTGCTTATGGATACTTAATTGTTTGGTGTGATACTGCAGGTAATTCTCAGTCAGGTTTACATACTACTTATCGTTTATCAGCTGACCAAGAGGAGGTTTATTTAACTGACCCAACAGGTTTAGTAGTTGATGCTGTACATTATGTAAATATGATTAATGATAAAGGCTTTGCTCGTGTTCCAAACGGTACGGGTGCTATGCAGTATCAATCGCATACTTACAATGCAATAAATCAAAATGTTGCTGGATTATCTGATGTGAGTGTAAGTGGAAAAATGAGAGTGTACCCAAATCCGTCAAACAATAGAATTTATATTTTGGGTGCTACTAAAAGTGTAAGTGTTTATAATATGATGGGGCAGGAAGTATTTTCTAAACTAGAAGTTAAATCTATTGATATTAGTGAGTGGAAAAATGGTATTTACTTTGTGAAGTCAGGTGAGTTTGTAATCAAAATTATAAAACAATAATGATGAGGAATTTTTTAATTATTTGTTCAATAGCAATTGGTTTTTCTGCTTGTGAAAAGCCAGAAGGAGAAGGGGGTACTTCAGTAATTGAAGGGCAAGTTTATAAAATTTTTACATTTCAAAATCCAACTACAGGTTTAATAGATACTCCATATTTTCAATTTGATGAAGGGAAAGATGTATTTATAATTTATGGAGCTGATAAAAGTGAGTTATATGATGATAAGTTTGAAACAGATTATAACGGAAGATATCGATTTGAATACTTAAGAAAAGGAAATTATATTATTTATACTTATGCTGATAGTACAGTGGAATATTCTCAGTCATTAAATATTAAATATGAATACCCTGTATACAAGACAATCTCTATTAGCACAAATAATTCTACTAACATGATAGAAGATTTTATAATTCAGGAAAATCAATAAGTGAGTAATTTTCCTCAAATAATTACTGACTTCTTACCTATTTCTTTGGACGAGATGGATGATGTGAAGTTAATGAGTCGTACAGATACTAAGTTTGCTTTTAAAGCTAATAAAATGCCTTTGCTTTTACAAAAACTATTGCCTTTTTATCGTGTGTTAGCTATTGATGGTAAACTTATTCATGATTACAAATCTCTTTACTTTGATACTGACGATAGAAAATTTTATTTGGATCATCATAATGGAAGAGTAAATAGAAATAAAATTAGATTCAGAGAATATGTTGGAAGCAAGCTTGCTTTTTTAGAAATAAAGCTGAAAAATAACAAAGGAAAAACTATCAAAAAAAGGATGAAAGTAGATGCTATTACTTCTGATCTTTCAGATAAACATCAAAAATATATAGAAAAAATTATTGGAGCACCTATGCACGTAAGTGCTAAACAGTGGATTAATTTTAGCAGAATTACTTTTGTGCATAAAACTCAAAAAGAAAGGTTAACTATGGATGTAAACCTTACTTTTGAAAACGCTAATGATAATGGAGATATGAAACATATTGTTATTGCTGAGGTTAAGCAGGAACGGATGAGTCGTTCGTCTGACTTTATGCGTATTGCAAAAGAAATGCATATTCTCCCAATACGTATTAGTAAGTATTGCCTAACAACTTCGGCTTTAAACCCATTGTTGAAAAAAAATAGATTTAAAGAAAAAGTATTATTTATAAATAAATTAAAACAAGCATAATGGAACTATTATCAATTTTATTATCTGGAGGAATGGAGTTTTTAGGGACGCCAATTTTTGATTCCAAGGATTTTTTCACTCTAATTACTAAAACCATATTTAACCTAGTAATTATTACTATAATTATTAGGTATATTTATTATCCTGTAACTAAAAATAAAGATTACTTATTTACTTATTTTTTGATAAGTTTAACGGTATTTCTGCTCTGTGTTCTTTTGGATAGTGTTAAGCTGCAACTAGGTTTCGCATTAGGACTTTTTGCTATTTTTGGTATTATACGTTATCGGACTGATCCTATTCCTATTAAGGAGATGACTTACCTTTTTCTAGTGATTGGAATATCTGTAGTTAATGCTTTGGCCAATAAAAAAATTAGTCATGCTGAGCTTGTTTTTGCAAATTTGATGATAGTCTTTGTCGCTTTTGGTATGGAGCGTTTATGGTTGCTTAAACCAGAATTACGTAAAAATGTAATTTATGAAAAAATTGAATTAATTGTGCCTGAAAAAAGAGCCGAGCTTATTGCTGACTTAAAAGAAAGAACTGGAATTAATATCATTCGTGTTGAAGTTAGAAGAATTGATTTCTTAAAAGATACTGCTAACCTGCGTATTTTCTATTATGAGAACGATTCAAAATAGTATAATTCTTTTATTATTTTTCTCATTCACATGTTTTGCTCAGGAGAATGATTTTCAAACTTGGCATTCAGTTTCATTGAACAAGAAAATTATAAAAAAAATCAATCTGTCTATAAAAACAGGTTTGCGTTTAAGGGAAAACTCAAGCCAATACAGTAAGCAATTTACGGATGTAAAAATCAAGCGTAAATACAACAAGCGTTTTTCTGGTTCTCTAGGTTATCGCTATATTAACAAATGGGATAATGCGCTTAATATCTCTAATCAGAATCGTTTTTATACTGATGTTAATTATAAAAATAGATTTAGTAAACGCATTTCTTATTCATTAAGAAATAGATGGCAAGCTCAGGGTGATTTTTTAGAATATAAAATGACTTTACGTCAGAAATTCACAATTGATTACAACTTAAAAAAAACAAAACTATCTCCTAGTATTGCTGGTGAATATTTTTTAACATTGAAGGATGGAGTTAATAAGTTGCGTTCCACTTTAGGTTTAGGGTATCCGTTATCTAAAAAGTTGGATTTTGAATTAGTTTATAGAATTCAACATGAGTTTTATGTAAATAATCCACAAACTCTGTTTATCTTTGAAGGAAAATTAGCTTATAATTTTTAATTTTATGGAAGAAAAAAAAATAGAAATTTCTTTTATTTCAGCTCACTTAAGTGAGATTTCTGATGAAGAACAGCAATTAGTTGCCAATGCAAAATCAGCTTTCAAAACAGCTTATGCCCCTTATTCTGGCTTTTTGGTTGGAGCAAGCGTTCTGCTGGAAAACGGTGAAGTAATTTGTGGAAGTAATCAGGAAAATGTAGCTTATCCTTCTGGGCTTTGCGCTGAGCGTGTCGCACTTTTTTATGCAGGAGCGAAATATCCAAAAATTAAAATAAAAACCATTGCCGTTTCCGTATTTTCAAAAAGTTATCAGGAAATCGATGTTATATCACCTTGTGGAGCTTGTAGGCAAGTTATGGCGGAATATGAGGATAAACAAGAACAATCTATTAAAGTAATTTTGCACTGTCCATCAGATAAGGTGCTTATTGCTAATGCGGTTGAGTCTTTGTTGCCATTTATGTTTAAAAGTTCTTTATTAAAGAAATATAAGCAGTAATTAAAGTTCTAGTATCTAAATACTAATATCTATTTTTGTTGAATGCATATTCTGGATACCCCAATTGATTATTTGAAAGGTGTCGGTCCTCTTAGGGCTGATTTGCTTAAAAAAGAGTTACGTATCTTTACTTATGGCGATTTGCTTATGCATTATCCATTTCGCTATATAGATAAGAGTAAAGTCTTTACTATTTCTGAACTAATTCCTGATTCTCCCAGTATCCAGCTTAAAGGGCAAATCATAAAGTTTGAAGAAAAGGGGCAAAAGAGAGCCAAGAGGTTAATTGCTCATTTTAAGGATGATACAGGTGTTATTGAGTTGGTATGGTTTAAAGCTATTCGTTGGGTACGGTCTGGAGTTAAACTACATACTGATTATCTTGTTTTTGGTAAGCCTTCTGCTTTTAAAGGTTCGTTCAATATCGTACATCCGGAAATGGATATTCAAGAAGAAAACAATCAATTTACTCAAGGCTTACAACCTGTTTATAATGCAACTGAAAAGCTAAATGCTAAAGGATTAACCAGTAGAGGGATTGGGAAGTTGACTAAAGAGCTATTACCTTTACTTAAAAATCATTTAGAGGAAACACTTTCTCTATCTCTTATTGAAAAATTAAATTTACCTAGCCGTACACAATCTTTTATTGATGTACATCAACCAAGAGATGCAAAAGCTTTAGTTAGAGCCCAAAAACGATTAAAATTTGAAGAGTTTTTCTTTTTGCAATTACATTTATTAAAACTAAAATTAACTCGAAAAAAAAAGTTTAAGGGTTATGCTTTAAAAAACTTAGGAGAGGGTTTTCATGAATTTTATAATAAGCATATTCCTTTTGAACTAACTGGAGCTCAAAAGAGGGTGTTAAAGGAAATCAGGAATGATGTTAGAAACCCTCAGCAGATGAATCGTTTATTGCAAGGAGATGTTGGGAGTGGAAAAACTTTAGTTGCTCTATTAAGTATGCTTATGGCGGTTGATAATGGTTTTCAATCTTGTCTTATGGCACCTACTGAAATTTTGGCTAGGCAGCATTTTGAAACTATTTCTATTTATTTGGAAAAACAGGATATTAAGGTCGCTATACTTACTGGTTCAACCAAAATTAAGGACAGACGTATTTTGCATGAAAATTTAGAAAATGGTGAGATTGATCTTTTAATTGGTACTCATGCTTTATTGGAAGATAAAGTAGTATTCCAGAATTTAGCTTTAGTGGTTATTGATGAACAACATAGGTTTGGTGTGGCGCAAAGAGCTAAATTATGGAAGAAGAATAATTTCCCTCCTCATGTTTTGGTAATGACGGCAACTCCTATTCCGAGGACGCTTTCTATGACACTTTATGGTGATTTGGATGTTTCTATCATTGATGAACTTCCACCAGGAAGAAAGGAAGATAAAACTATGTGGAAGACTGATTCTTCTCGTTTGCAGATTATTAATTTTATGCGGGAACAAATTAAGTTAAAGAGACAAATATATATTGTTTTTCCTTTAATTGAAGAATCAGAAAAACTAGATTATAAAAATTTGATGGAAGGTTTTACTTCAATTGAAAGAGAATTTCCTTTACCAGAATTTCAAGTAAGTGTAGTGCATGGGCAAATGAAACCCGAGGATAAACAATATGAAATGAAACGCTTTGTGGATGGGGTTACTAATATTATGGTAGCAACTACTGTAATTGAGGTAGGGGTAAATGTGCCCAATGCTTCGGTTATGATTATTGAAAGCGCAGAACGTTTCGGACTCTCACAACTACATCAGTTAAGAGGTAGGGTTGGTAGAGGAAGTGAGCAATCATATTGTGTTTTGGTAAGTGGTAATAAAGTAAGTGTTGAAGGGAAAACTCGCCTACAAACTATGGTGGATACCAATGATGGTTTCCAAATATCAGAAGTAGATTTAAAACTAAGAGGTCCTGGCGATATGATGGGAACCAAACAAAGTGGCGTGCTCGATTTTAAAATTGCAAATATAATGATAGATAACAAAATACTGAATTTTGCTAGAAATGAAGCTGATTTATTATTGCAAGATGATGCTGAGTTAGAAAAAGCAGAGAACATCAATATTTC
>CATIQX010000167.1 GCA_949531795.1 Cryomorphaceae bacterium
AGACCTTGGTCTTTGTTTTTCATTCTTATGGCAGTTGTCTCTGTTTTGTTTCCATTTTATCAGAATGCAAATAAAGATACTTTCTTTTCTAAATTTTATGTTCCTGTTTGTACTGTTGTTTTATCATTTCCATTATTTATGATGGGAAGTTCAGTCAGAATGATTATAGCCGCTATTCTATTCTTAGTAGGAGGATACTTAATTTATAAGAGATCAAAAGTACTTTCTGTCACCTAATAAACTGATTTACAAAATCTTTACCTAATCTAACATTTTTAAAATGTTTTCTAACAGCTTCTAATCTGTAAAAAAAATCAGTTGATCATAAAGTTTCACTCTTTTTGTCGTAATAGAAAAGAGCTTCAGATTCATGAAATAGAGTAATTATTTTTTTAAGATTAACAATAAAAAAGGACGAAGGATGGGGGTCCTTCGTCCTGTGGTATCGATGACATAATAAGCTACCTTGGGGAGGATTATAAGCTAAGTGTTATGTCACCATCATTATTAATGCTCGCGGGAGGAATTGCTTACATTAATTCATTAATTCTTTATGCAGCTTCTGCATCTTTAGCTTTTTTATTATCTTGCTTAACAGGTTTATTTATTCCTAAGTTTCCAGCTGGGAAGTCTAAAACGTCATTTGCGTTAAAAAAACTACCGTTTATTAATTGTTGTCTAGTAAAACCAATATCGTTTAATGTGCGATCATCTAGCATCATTAATGCTTCTCTTGTTCTTGAAATTGCGATCTTTTCGAAGGCTGCTGATATAAACTTACTTGCTTTTACTAAAAATGTATTTTTCATTAACTTTTCACTTTTCATTTCAAATTTATTGAGGATCATTCCTTCAATGAATATTTTATACAAAATTAAAATAATAAAGAGAATACCACTAATTGGAAAATGATTGTTTCCATTTTAGAATTAATAATTAAATTTAAATACTATTATAGGCTGTTATAGAAACATTGTTGCGTGATTTATGCACGAATGATTTTTTAGATAATGTTATTTAATTGTTGTTAAAATATATGTATGTGCCCATATTATGAAAGCAAATGAATTATGTAATTGTTTTATTTTAAGAAAGGGTGCTTCTAAGTTAACTGCTATTTATGATAAGGCTCTATCAAGTGCAGGCGTAAGGGTTACACAGTACGCATTACTTAAATATATTTATTTATTGAAATCGCCAAATCTTAATCAACTTGCAGCTGCTTCAAATCAAAATAGGAGTACTCTTGGTAGAAATATTAGAATTCTAGAAAGAATGAAACTTGTATCTTTAAACGCAGGAAAAGATAAGAGAGAAATTGAAATTATTTTAACAGAATATGGGCTTAATACCCTTCATAAAGCAAGAAAAGCATGGGAAGTGACGCAAAAAATAATATCATCTAAACTAAGTAAAGAAAAACAACAACAATTAATTGAATTAATGAACGATATTGAGGCTATTAGTCTATAATGATTAATTAATTTATCAACGTGATTAGTAGGCTTTATACTTTGGTTTTTAAATTAACTTGGATAAAAAAGATAATAATGATGTCAAATTTAATAATGTATTTTTAAGGAGTAACTTTTGTCTAAAGCTTTTTTATTATGGTGGATACAAGTTGTAACAATTTCTTTTGCAGCTATCTTAATCTTTACATATGGATGGTTTGAAAAGTTGTATTCCGCTGATCAGACAAAAATAAGTTTTATTATAATTTTTATTTTTGTAGCATCAACAATCGCCACAGGTTTCCTTAGCTTTAAATTTGATAACCGCTCAAAAGCTTTAAGTAATTATGTTTGGTTTGCGTCTGAAACAATGGTGACCTTTGGACTTATAGGAACTGTAGCGGGCTTTTTATTAATGTTAAGTTCAGCATTTGATAATCTTGACGTAGGAAACCTTGAAAATGTTCAAGAGGTTATATCTAGTATGGCTCTTGGCATGAGTACAGCATTGTGCACCACTTTAGCTGGATTAACTGGGAGTGTTTTGACAAAAATACAAATGGTTATATTAGAAAATAATTTAGAAAATGAGTGATCCAAGATACCGTTCATCTTTTGGCTTTATAGACTTATTATTTAATATGCTAATAGGTTTTGTGTTTCTATTCATGCTAGCTTTTTTATTAATTAACCCAGTAGCTAAAAAAGAAACAATTAAGCCAAAGGCTGAATATTTCATAGTTTTAGAATGGGATGGAGAAAAACCATATGACTTAGATGTTTGGGTTAAAGATAATATGGGTCATGTAGTTAGCTTTAGAAGGCCAGATGATGCATTAATTCATCTAGAAAGAGATGATCTAGGAACAGTAAATGATACTTATGTAGATCAAAACGGAAAAATTGTTTATCTAAAAGAAAATAGAGAAGTAATAGCCATTAGAACTCCTGAAGCTAGATCGTATTTAGTAACAATACATTTCTATAATGCTAGAAAATTTCCAGCTCCTCTAACTCATGCAACAATTAAGCTTCTTAAGGTAAATCCTTATAAGGAAGAATATACCAAAAAATTGTTCTTTAGTGAAGAAGGTCAAGAGCTTACTGCTTTCAAATTTAGAATTGATTATAATGGAATTGTCCATGTAAAACCTAGTAATGAATTAATAATTGATGGAGAAGTTATTAGAAAAAAAGGGGGAGTATAATGTTAGATTTCTCAATTAGTAATGGACAACTAATGCTCATTTGGTCTTTTGCTGGAGCAGTATGTTGTCTACCTTTTTTTACAAAAAATATATGGCAAAGATTTTTTACTGTTCCTATTATATTTATAGCAATTTGGTTGAGTTTTTATACTAATTACGAATTTATAGGGCGTCCAATGTATGATAGGCCTCCAGAAAAATTTGTATATGAACATCATGCAGTGATATATGAAAAAGGAAATCGTCTAATTATACTTTGGGCTGTAAAAGACGGTATAAATAAGTTATTTAAATTTCCACATACAGAAGAAAATGAAGAATCATTAGATCAAGCTAAAAGAAATGCAGAAAGATCTGGTGTCCCTCAAATAGGTGAAATTATTAAAGAAGATCCAGCAGATAAAAGATCAAGAAATAATGAATTTACACTTAAGACATATAAATTTCCATTTCAAGAAATGATGCCGAAGTAATTTAGAAAATGATTGGCATTAATTAAAATTTTTGTTCCATATATTTACTTAAAATTGGTTGAATTGATTTTGACATTAAAGTAAATGATTTGTTCCAAAGTATTTTTGTGTTGGTCATGTCATGCCCGGTAAGAAGAAGAGTTCCAAAAGGTCCTACAGTATCTATGAAATGTATTAATTTTTCTGTAACAGTTTTTTCATTACCAATTATAATTAAGTCTTTTGCTTTTTGCATTGCTTCTGGTAACTCATCAACTAATTTAATGTCTTTTCCTAAAGTACCAGAAGCTAGTTTGCCAACGGTATTTAAATATAAAAAATAATGAGAAAAAACTCCTTCTGGATCATTTATAATATCTTCGGCTTCTGCTTTATTTGAAGTAATAAGAACACTTCTTCCTACACGCCATTTATTTGAAGATACTTTTTTCCCAACGCTATTTGCACCATCTTTATAAGTTGGCCAGTGTGTTGATATATCTTTAGCATCAACAAAATTTCCTGA
>CATIQX010000168.1 GCA_949531795.1 Cryomorphaceae bacterium
CCCATTTTTTCTAAAAAATTTAAAAGTGCTCCAGGCTTCTCGGGAAACTGAAACCTATACATAACTTCATTCTTTGCCTCTGGGGCATGCCCTCCGACTAAATGTCTCAGATGAAGCTTTGCCATTGTATTATGAGTTAAATCTATTGGTTCAAGAGAGGCTCTTTTTAAAACTTCAAATATTGATTTAGCTTCATCAAAGTTTTTTACACTAATACCAACAAAAATATTTGCACTTTTTTCACTTGAATATCTATAATTAAATTCAGTAATATTTTTTTCACCAATCAGGCTGCAAAAGGTTTTAAAAGCTCCGGGTTTTTCAGGGATGGTAACAGCAAAAATTGCCTCTCTTTCTTCACCAATTTCTGCTCTTTCCGAAACAAACCCAAGTCGATCAAAATTCATATTTGCACCAGATGCAGTTGCAACAAAAGTTTTTGATTCAACATTATTCTTTTTAATATATGACTTTATGCCTGCCACTGCTAATGCTCCAGCAGGTTCTAGAATGGTTCTCGTATCTTCAAACACGTCTTTTATTGCTGCACAAATTTCATCTTTAGTAACAACAATCATTTCATCAACATACTGCTGACAAATTTTAAAAGGGAGCTCTCCTACTTGCTTTAATGCAGCCCCTTCTGCAAACATACTAATCTTCTCTAAAGTAACTCTCTTATTTGCTTTAAGTGATTGTGTCATTGCATCCGCACCCTCAGCTTCGACTCCAATTATTTTTATTTCAGGTTTTACAGCTTTTATATAAGCAGCTATTCCTGAGATTAAACCACCGCCTCCTACGCAGCAAAAAATAGCATCAATTGGACGAGAATAATCTTCTAAAATTTCTTTTGCTATCGTACCTTGACCAGCTATCACTTCTGGATCATCAAATGGATGGACAAATATTGAGCCTTGTTCTTTTTGAATGCCTAAAGCATGATCAAAGCACTCATGAAGCGTCTCTCCGTGTAAAATTACTTTGGCTCCATGTGATTCAACAGCATTTATTTTTATAAAAGGAGTTGTTTTAGGCATGACAATTGTTGCATTACATTCTAAAATTTTTGCTGCTAACGCAACGCCCTGAGCATGATTCCCTGCTGAACAAGCAATAACCCCATTTTTAAGGTTCTCATCACTTAGGTTTTTCATTTTATTATAAGCGCCACGTATCTTAAAAGAAAAAACCGGCTGAAGATCTTCGCGTTTTAATAAAATATTATTATTAAATCTTTTTGATAAATTTATTTGTTTTTCTAGTGGCGTTCTTATTGCGGCCTCATAAACATTAGCATCATCAATTCTTTTTTTATATTCATTTTTCATAATTTGATTATTTTCAAGCAACAAAGTGCCGTGTATGATAACTACATGATACTTTAAGTAGGTTAATTTAGAGTTAAATTCGATTAAGTTTTGGTTAATAATAACTTAATCTATGGTTAATTATAGAAAAATGAAAGGTTAAACAAAATGAACACGCAACTATCTCAAGATGAATTAAAAAAACAAGTAGCAAGTGCTGCAATAGATTATGTAAAATCTGGCATTATTGGTGTTGGAACTGGATCTACAGCAAATTATTTTATTGATGCTTTAGCTCAAATTAAACATAAAATAGATGGCGCTGTCGCAAGTAGTGACGCTACTGCAGAAAGGCTAAGATCTCATGGAATTGAAGTTTTTAATTTAAATGATATTAATGGAATGGATATATATGTTGATGGCGCAGATGAAATAACAGAGCATATGCATATGTTGAAAGGTGGTGGTGGGGCTTTGACCAGGGAAAAAATTGTTGCTGCTAATGCAAAAGAATTTATCTGTATATGTGATGAAAGTAAATTTGTCCCTGTTTTAGGAAAATTTCCATTGCCTGTTGAGGTTCTACCAATGGCAAAAAGTTATGTTGCCAGGGAACTTACAAAGCTTGGTGGACAACCCCAACTAAGAGATTTTACAACCGATAATGGCAATCTAATACTAGATGTTCA
>CATIQX010000169.1 GCA_949531795.1 Cryomorphaceae bacterium
CCTAAACGAATTAACCAATTACTAGAATGACGTAAATGATATTTTACTTCTTTTATAGATTTCATTGCTAATGCTGAAAGTGTTTCGTCTTTACTGTTGGCAAGCTGAGTATAAAACAAAAAGTTGAAGGTGTCATGTAAAAAGTTTCTTACTATTGTGTTCCCAAAATTACCGTTTTCTTGTTCAACTAATTGATGATTAAAAAATTCTCTTTCATTTCTTTTAAAAGCTAATTCGTCTGCTGACTTTAAGCCATCTAATTGGGCTGCATATTGATAAAAACCGTTTGCTTGTCCAAACATATCTAATGAGATGTTTGACATTGCAATATCTTCTTCTAAAGTTGGCGCTCTTGAACACCATTCTGACATTCTTTGTCCTAAAATAAGTGAACTATCAGCTATTCGTAAGGTATATGTAAATAAATTACTCATAATTAAATATGTTTTGAGCCCTCAGGCATAGTGTAAAATGTAGGGTGACGATACATTTTATCATTAGAAGGATCAAAAAACGCTTCACTATCTTCTGTTTCGGATGATATAATATATTCTGATTTTACAACCCAGATGCATGAACCTTCATTTCTTCTAGTATATAATTCTCTTGCATTTTCTAAAGCCATCACTTTATCATCAGCATGTACATTTCCTGCATGCTTGTGAGCTAAGCCATTTTTACTCTGAATAAATACTTCCCAAACTGTTGCGTTTTCTGACATAGTTTTATTTTTAATAAACTAATAATTCTTGATTTTTTGCATATGCTTTTGAAGCATCACGCACCCACTTTCCTTCGTCATGAGCTTTTTTATGATGAGCTAATCTTTGTTTATTACAAGGTCCATTTCCATTTACAACACTCCAGAATTCTTCCCAATCCATTTCTCCAAAATCGTATTGCCCTTTTTCTTCATTCCATTTTAAATCAGGGTCAGGAATAGTAAGTCCAATAAGTTCTGCCTGCCCGACTGTTTTGTTAATGAAATCCTGTCGTAAATCATCATTGGTTTGTCGTTTTATCTTCCATTTCATAGCATTTCCTGTTCTTGGTGAATCAGAATCTTGTGGACCAAACATCATAATAGAAGGCCACCAAAATCGATTTAAGGCATCTTGTGCCATAGCTTTTTGTTCTGGTGTTCCATTTGCCATTTCTGCCATTATCTCATATCCTTGACGTTGGTGGAAACTTTCTTCTTTACAAATTTTAACCATTCCTCTGGAATAAGGACCATAAGAAGTTCTTTGCAAAGACACTTGATTTACAATAGCAGCGCCATCAACAAGCCAGCCAACAGCACCCATGTCCGCCCAACTTAAAGTTGGGTAATTAAATATAGATGAGTATTTTGCTTTTCCATCATGAAGTTGTTGTACTAATTCTTCACGGGAAATTCCTAAAGTTTCACATGCGGAATATAAATACAAACCATGTCCTGCTTCATCTTGTACTTTAGCTAATAATATCATTTTTGCTCTTAATGATGGGGCTCTAGTAATCCAATTTCCTTCAGGTTGCATTCCTATTATCTCAGAATGGGCATGTTGGGAAATTTGACGAATTAAGTGCTTACGATAAGCATCAGGCATCCAATCCTTAGGCTCTATTTTCTTCTCAGCATCAATACGTTCTTGGAATTTAATTTCGTTCATAGTAAATATTTTTATTTTGCAAATTTATGAATTTATGTTTTCCTATTTATGATATTTGTTAAAATATACATATCCTTTTGTCTAAAATGATATTTTTGCAGAAATTATATAATTATGAATAAGTTTCATCCTTTAACAATTACAAGTATTGCCAGGCTAACTATTGATGCTGTTGCTATAAGTTTTGATGTAAGTAATAATGCTTTATTTCAGTTTGAAGCAGGTCAATATATTACTATTAAACATGAAATTAATGGAGAAGAGGTTAGAAGAGCTTATTCTATTTGTAGTACCAATGCTGAAGGAATAAGCATTGGCGTTAAAAAAGTAGAATCAGGGAGGATGTCCACTTTTTTGACAGAGAATCTTAAGCTAGGTGACATTTTACAAGTTATGCCACCCTCAGGAAATTTTATAATTAAGGGAGAAAATAATAAGCATATTGTCGGGATTTGTGCAGGTAGTGGTGTTACTCCCATTATTTCTATGATTAAAACAGAATTAGCAAAATCAAGTGACACCAAATTTACTCTTATCTACGGAAATAAAACGAAAGATTCGAGCATGTTTGCTGAGGAATTACATCAACTAAAAATAAATAATTCTGATCGTTTAAAAATACATAACGCTTATTCAAGACAAGGAGTACCAGGGGCAATAAGCGGTAGATTAGATAAGAATACGATTCAGCAGTTACTTAATACTTTTATTCCATTAAAAACTGCTGATGCGTATTTTATTTGTGGTCCTGGAGAATTAATTGATAATACTAATGAATTACTACTCCTTAATAATATCAACCAGAAAAAAATTAATTTTGAGCGATTTAGTAGTGTTGATAAATCAGATGA
>CATIQX010000170.1 GCA_949531795.1 Cryomorphaceae bacterium
AGTAAAGTCTCTTACTCGAATAAACAGATTGAGATTAATGAATAACCTTGTTGGTATTGCATTAGTCGACAGGTTTTTATCAGATAAAGAAAAAGACTTTTTAGAAAATTTGGTAGATTGTTTTGGACTGACATCTAAGGATTTATCCTTGATTTTTGAAATGTATTCCTATGTAAGTCAAGAGGAAACAGAATACCAAAAAACACTAAAAACTAAGCCAGTTTATAGCAACCATAGATCTTATTCAATATTAGGGCTAGAACCAACTGCTACCCAAAAAGAAGTAAGAGATGCTTATCGAGAACTAGCAAAGGTTTACCACCCAGATAAACAAAGAGGCTCAAAAGAAAGTAAGAATATTGCTAGAGCCCAATTTCAGGTAATTGCTCAAGCATATGAGTTAATTAAGAAAGAAAAAGGTAATTAATCAACTACAGTTGCTCTGCTAACTGGCTCATTACTTTTTACAATAACAAAACACGAAGTAGCATAATAAGCACCTACAGTTCCCGAAGTAGTTCCTCCATTACTTGTCCAAGGTTGTAAATGATACTCAAAATTAAATGAATTTCCAGCCATTGAGCTACTAAAATCATCTGCTCTTACTGGTACAGCCATTCCTGGGCACCATCCAGCTCTATCTGGAGTCCAGTTTCCTGCTTGGTTGTTTGTAGGGTTAGATGCACATCCCATTGCTGTCATTGCATGGCTAAACATATCACTACCATCAATCTTTACTTGATGAGTTCTAAAACACCATTCAGCACAAGGTCTACCACCAATATCAGATGGAGTAGTGTGTCCCCAACCTGTTATAATCGTTCTAAGGCTTGTTGCTGCTGCATTGTTAGGTATTGTAACAGTTCTAGTTATATCTTTATTGTGAGATACTCCATAAGGAATTCCCTCAAGTGAATTAACATCATAGTTTAATAACCTGTTTACAGAATAATATTCGTAATCTGGTTTACCTAAAGTGTATTTAAAATCTACAGAGATTTCCCAACCGTCACTTCCCCAAGTTTCAATGTAAGCTCTTAGTTCTGTTGGCCCTTTAAGCAATGATTTAAAATCAGTTACATCAATCTCATACCCATCAGGAAAGGCAGAGTTATCTACTCCGTAAGGAGTAATAAATCGTCCTATTTCGTAATATTCACCAGATGAATTATCTTTTACTTTTACATTTGCAAATACATCCCAAGCATTACAACCATCTGCAGGGCATCTTAGTTTTACAAACATTTTAATGCTTTGTACGTTTCTAGGTTCGTTATGTAGGGTAAATATTTGAACAGAAGATTGAGAAAATCCTCCTCCAAATGCTAATCTCTCACTACTAAAAGTAGAGAATTCCTTAACCTGTCCTTCAACCCCTTCCCATGGTTTTGCAACTTCTTCGGGTGTTTGCGGTTCATCTTTTTTACAAGAATTTATAAAAGCCAAACTAACCAGTGCGAATGCGAGTAACAGATATACTTTTTTCATAGAAGTGTTTTTAATAGATTTAAAGATAAGTAAATTTTAAGCCTTAGATTTAAAATTTTTGTAACAAAATGAAGTTTACTAGTTATATGAACATGAGAAAATTATTATTACTATCCATCCTTATTTATTTCAGTGTTTTGTCTTTTGGGCAAGGAACCAAGAAAAAATTTACCAGAGATTTTTATTTTGAATACGCCAGTTTTGAGCTTGATAGCCTAGAGCTTATTAAAGCCAATAAGTTTGTATCACTTTTAGATAGATTTAATTTTGTAAAAATTGAAGTAATTGGACACACAGACTCTGATGGAAGTTCTAAAGCCAACATGGCTTTATCCAAAAAACGAATAGAAACTGTTACTCAAATCTTGGGAAGTATTGACAGAGATTCTTTATTTAAAGTTACTGCTAAAGGAGAAAATGATCCGCTCGTTCCCAATACCGATTCTACTAAACATAAAAACAGAAGAGTTACGGTAATCGCTTACTATTCAGGTAAAAAGGTGCTAAAAAGAAAGTAAAAAAACAAGAAGTAATCGTAAAAAAAGAACCTGAAATTGCACCTTCTACTGAGGTTAAAATAAAGAAAGAAGATTTAGTCTCGGGTAAAACTATTGAATTGCCAATGGTTCAGTTTTATGGAGGAACCGATATGTTTTTACCAGGTTCAGAGGATGTACTTAGAGATATTGTTCCATTATTAAGAGCCAATCCTGAATTAAGAATTGAGATTGCAGGTCATATCTGTTGCGGTAACGATATGAATTTATCTATAGCTAGAGCGTTTAAAGTTTTTGATTTTTTGGTGTCGCAAGGAGTGAGTAGAAAAATGTTGCGCTATGAAGGCTACAACAATACCCAACCAAAATATGGAAATATTATGGATATCCGCAACAGGCGAGTAGAGTTACGAGTACTTTAAAAACTAGCTTAATTTACTAGTATTTTCTTTTGAAATAGTGCTGTTCTTCTTTATTTTATTTCTGATTATTAAAACAAGAATACTAACAATCATAAGCATAAAAGGTCCTAAAAGGTACATGCTTATTGATTCATCAATATCATAATTCCAATCATTGGTAAGCCAGCAGAATACGATCAGAAATAGTGTTGTAGCTATTACCAAAAATATAGGAAAACCTCTTTTTTTAAAGAACACAAGAATTATGTTTATCGCGTTTATAAATAAAGAGAACATATATGGAAATACAAATACTGCTGCTTCTAACCCAGATAAACCTGGAACTCCACCAGAACTTGGCATTTTTCTGAAAAAGATAAAGGAGCAACATAACACAAAAAGTAAAGTTGTAACAAGTTGTAATTGAAGTATTGTGTTCTTTTTATTCATGCCGGAAAGTTAAATATTATTGTTTGATTAATTTATTATTGGTTTGTTTATCCATAAAGATAAGGAAATTACAATTTTACAGTTGATATTTCGGTAGTTGAAAAAAACACGGTACTTTTAGTTTTTAAATCATCTTCTATGAAATATCTCAGGACTTTTTAGTACAACCAAAATAACTTATTCCTTCAATGATCCTCAGGGTGAAGACAATTGGTATATGGTTAATTTTTATGCCCAGAAAGATTCTAATTCTTCATCTGGTGGAGTGAATTTAAATGAAAATGATAATGTTTTAAAAGAAACCATAGTTCTTAAAGACAAGAATTTCTCTAGTTCTTTAGTTACTGCAAGTCATTCAGTTACTGATTGGAACCAAGATTCGGTATTTGTATCAATTTCTAATATTAGTGAAGGGTATTACAATTATTTAAATGCCAGAATAAGAAGTGGAGGTTTGTTTGCGAGCATCTCTCGTGAACCTGTAAATCACCCAACTAACATTATTGGAGGATATGGATTTTTCACTACACATATTCCATCAGTAAGGATAGTGAAAGTTGATTAATTCAATTAGAATATTTATCTTAGATAACAAGAGAATCTCACTATGAAAAATTACAAAGCAATAGGTTTGATGTCGGGTACATCATGTGATGGTCTAGATATTGCTTACTGTGAGTTTGTTTTTGATACCGAATGGAAATACAAAATTGTTAAATCCAAAATGGTGGAGTATTCACTTAATTTTCAAGAGAAATTAAAGAATGCTTTTAAACTTTCTAAATCCGAACTGGATGAGTTTGATATTGAGCTTGGGCAGTTTTTTGGACAAGAAACTAAGAAGTTTATAGAAGAAAATAAATTAACGGATGTTGATTTTGTAGCTTCTCACGGTCACACAATATTTCATCAGCCAGATAAAGGATTTACGTTACAAATAGGAAACGGAAAAAAGATTAAAAATCTTGTTCAAACCCCTGTTATAAATGATTTTAGAACTGCTGATGTAGCTAAAGGTGGTCAAGGAGCTCCATTAGTTCCAATAGGGGATGAGTTACTGTTTTCGGAGTATGATTATTGTGTAAATATTGGAGGCATTGCCAATGTTTCTTTTAAAGAAAACGGAGTGCGAAAAGCATTTGATATTTGCATTGCAAATATGGCTCTTAATCCAATCGCATTGCGAATGGGTTATCCTTTTGATGAAAATGGGAATCTTGCTAAACAAGGTGTTTTAGCATATCCATTAATGAGGGAATTAATGCTTCTCGATTTTAATAAAAAATCGCTTGGTAATGAGCAATACGGAGAGTATTTGTTGCCAATTTTAAAAGAAAACATCTCTATTGACGAAACTAAAATTGCTACTGTAACGGATTATATTGCTCGTAAAATTGCAGAAGTACTTACTCCAAAATCCAAAGTGCTGATTACTGGAGGAGGAGCTTACAACTCTTTTTTAATCAGTAAGATAAAAGAATACAGTAAAGCTGATATTGTCCCAGCTTCCAAAGAATTAATTGAATTTAAAGAGGCTTTAATTTTTGCATTTTTGGGAGTTCTAAAAATGGAAAATATTCCTAATTGCTTGTCATCTGTAACTGGAGCTAGTGAAGATGTGGTTGGTGGAGTAATCATTGATAATTAATATGATTATTAACAAAGTTTCCATTCTAATTCCTGTGCGTAACGGAAAGCAATTCCTTAAGGAATGTTTAAAGTCGATTATCGACCAAACTTATACTGATTGGGAACTGATTGTTGTAAACGATCATTCCACTGATGGAACTGAAAAAATCCTAGAAAGCTATTCAAAAGAAGACAATCGAATTAGTTATTTTAATAATAAGGGTAAAGGAATTATTGATGCCTTAAAACTAGCTTATTCTAAGAGCTCGGGAGAGTTAATTACCCGAATGGATGCTGATGATATAATGATGCCAAATAAGATTGAGCTAATGGCTGATAAACTGCAAGAAAAGGGGAAAGGATTTGTGGCTGTTGGTTTAGTAGAATACTTTGCCGAAAATGCAGTAGGAGAAGGCTATTCCTATTATCAAGAATGGCTTAATAAATTAACAGTATCAGAAACTAATTTTGAGGAATTATACCGAGAATGTGTTGTTCCATCACCAAGTTGGATGGTTTGGAGAGACGATTTTGAGAAACTTGGGAAATTTGATTCAGAAATTTACCCAGAGGACTACGAATTATGTTTCAGGATGTATTCATCAGGATTAAAAATAGCTGGAATACCCGAAGTTATTCACAGATGGAGAGATTACTCGACCAGAACTTCACGAACAGATGCTAACTATGCAGATAATTTTTTCCTTCCGTTAAAGATGAAATACTTTTTTCAAATCCATAGAGATTCAAACCGACCTTTGGTAATTTGGGGAGCAGGAAAAAAAGCTAAGGAAGTAGCTAAATATTTTTTAGATAGAAACGAAGAATTTGATTGGGCAACCAACAATCCCAACAA
>CATIQX010000171.1 GCA_949531795.1 Cryomorphaceae bacterium
AATACACTAGTTTAATATTGTATAGCGTTTCAGCAATCATTATCGCACTTACTTATTTACTTATAAAGCTGAATATAAACATAAATATTAGTATTGCTATATTAGCTGTGTTTAGCTATGCATTATGGCTTATTCCATATTATATGCTGAAATCAAAATCAAAATAGAATTCATAAACAAATAACTTTTTTGGATGTCAAACAAAGTATAAATATTGATTTTCTTATAAAACTGGGTTAGTATAATTTTACTAATTTTTTATTAAGTACAATTCGATTAACAAGCAACAATTTCTATCTTTGTAAACTTTTAAAATAATAGTTATGTCATTAAAATGTGGAATTGTAGGATTACCAAATGTTGGGAAATCAACATTGTTTAATTGTTTATCAAAAGCAAAAGCACAGTCAGCAAATTTTCCTTTCTGTACCATTGAGCCTAATATAGGTATTATTTCAGTACCAGATGACAGATTAGAGGCCTTATCATCAATAGTTAAGCCTGAAAGGGTTATGCCAACCACAGTTGAAATTGTTGATATTGCAGGGCTCGTTAAGGGGGCTAGCAAAGGTGAGGGTTTAGGGAATAAATTTTTAGGAAATATTAGAGAAACCAATGCTATAATTCATGTTTTAAGGTGCTTTGATGATGATAACATTATACATGTTGATGGATCTGTAGACCCAGTAAGGGACAAAGAAACAATTGATATGGAATTACAATTAAGTGATTTAGAAGCTTTAGAAAAATTGCGTGATAAAAATGTACGTACTGCAAAGTCAGGCGATAAAGATGGACAAAAAATATTAGCTACTTGTGAAAAATATATTTCTCATCTGGAAGCAGGAAATTCCGCAAGAAGTGTAGATGCTAATGAGGATGAACTAGAAATTATTGAAACTTTACAACTAATAACAGCAAAACCAGTAATGTACATGTGTAATGTTGATGAAGAATCGGTAAAAACAGGTAATAGGCATGTTACTGCAGTTAAAGAAGCTGTTAAAAATGAGAATGCTGAAGTACTTTTAATAGCTTCTGCTATTGAGGCTGAAATTGCTGAGTTAGATGATATTGAAGAACAAATTATGTTTTTAGAAGAGCTAGGGCTTGAAAAACCTGGAGTACACTACTTAATACAATCTACATACAAGCTACTAAAATTACAAACATACTTTACTGCAGGAGTGAAAGAGGTAAGAGCTTGGACAATTAAAGAGGGAACAAAGGCGCCAAAAGCTGCAGCAGTAATACATACTGATTTTGAAAAAGGATTCATTAGAGCTGAAGTAATGGCATATGAGGACTTTATTTCTTTAGGATCAGAACAAGCATGCAAGGACAATGGCAAATTATCAGTTGAAGGAAAGGATTATTTGGTTAAGGATGGTGATATTATGCATTTTAGATTTAATGTTTAAAGCTTACACCTTAAAAATAAATATAATTTTGAATAATTTAATTTTTCATTAAAAGCAATGATTAAAAAAATATTAAAAATAGATTTAGTTATTTCGGAAAGAAATCTTAATAGAATTATTGAGATGGCATGGGAAGATAGAACTCCATTTGAAGCTATTAATTATCAATTTAACATGTCAGAAAAAGATGTCATTAAAATAATGCGTCAAGAACTAAAAAGATCTAGCTTTAATTTGTGGAGGAAAAGAGTTAACAGTGGGGTAAGCAGTAAGCATGACAAAAAGAGAAACTCAGAAATAAGCAGATTTAAATGTACAAGGCAGAAAACTATTTCAATAAATAAAATATCTAAAAGATAATCTCTATTTATAAATCTATAAGTATCATTCATATTTAGATTATTTTAGGACTTATACTCTATTATAATACAAAATAGGTTTAACTATTAAGCAAGATTAAAATTTATAATTTACTGAAATAGTAAGTATAATTTTAAAAGATTACTATTTATTATTTTAAGTTGAAAACCCTGTTAATAACGAATCTCTGGTTAATGAAAATAAATTCATTAGTATTTTATATTTGCTTTCTATCAAAACACTAGTTGTAAACAAGGAAAAAATGGCTGAAGAAAATTATAATGAGGACAGTATACGATCGCTAGATTGGAAAGAACACATCCGGTTACGTCCAGGAATGTACATTGGAAAGATGGGTAACGGTTCCTCACCTGATGATGGTGTTTACATACTTTTAAAAGAGGTAATTGACAACTCAGTTGATGAGTTTGTGATGGGGAATGGAAAGACCATAGAGGTTAATGTAAAGAATAACAAACTTTCAGTTCGTGATTACGGTCGAGGAATTCCACTTGGTAAAGTAGTGGATTGTGTGTCAAAAATTAATACAGGAGCTAAATACGATTCAAAAGTATTTAAAAAATCAGTAGGTCTAAATGGAGTAGGAACAAAGGCAGCTAATGCTCTTTCATCTTATTTCCGTATTCGCTCAATCCGTGATGGAAAAAGTAAGTTGGTAGAATTCGAGCAAGGAAACATAATAAAAGAAGAACCAATACAAGAGAATAGTAGTAGGAAAGGCACTAAGGTTACCTTTATTCCTGATGAAGAGTTATTTGGTAAATATAGATTCATCAATGAATACATAGAAAAAATGATGTGGAATTATTGTTACCTAAATCCAGGTTTAACAATAATTTTCAATGGAGAAAGTTTTTATTCCGAAAATGGACTATTTGACCTTTTGGAGCAAAGAACTGATGCCGAAATGCTATATCCAATTATTCATTTAATAGGAGATGATATTGAGGTTGCAATTACACATTGTAAAAATCAATATTCTGAGCAGTATTACTCATTTGTTAATGGACAACATACTGTTCAAGGAGGTACACATCAAGTTGCTTTTAGACAAGCATTAGCAAAAACTATTAGAGATTTTTATGGTAAAAACTATGATGCTGCAGACATAAGGCAAGCTGTAAATGCAGCTATTAGCATTAAAGTAATTGAACCAATTTTTGAATCACAAACCAAAACCAAACTAGGCTCAACAGAAATGGAACCGGGTGGAGTTACTGTACTTACTTTTATTCAAGATTTTCTAAAGAAAAAATTAGATAATTATTTGCATAAAAACTCTGATGTTGCAGATGCAATACAGCAAAAAATACAACTTGCTGAACATGAGAGGAAGGCAATGGCTGGAATTAAGAAGCTAGCAAGAGAGAGAGCAAAAAAATCCAGCTTACATAATAAAAAGCTTAGGGACTGTAGGGTACATTACAATGATCAAAAGAAAGAAAATAGAGCAGATTCAACTTTATTTATTACAGAAGGTGATTCAGCCTCAGGATCTATTACTAAAACACGTGATATAAAAACTCAAGCAGTATTTAGTTTAAGGGGTAAGCCCCTAAATTCTTTCGGGCTAAGCAAAAAAGTTGTTTACGAAAATGAAGAGTTTAATCTGCTGCAAGCCGCCTTAAATATTGAAACAGGAATAGATGATTTAAGATATAATAAAATAGTAATTGCTACTGATGCTGATGTAGATGGAATGCATATTCGTCTGTTATTAATTACTTTCTTTTTGCAGTTCTTTCCTGAGTTAATAAAAGAAGGGCATGTATATATATTAGAAACACCACTTTTTAGAGTTCGAAATAAAAAGAAAACATATTACTGCTATAATGAACAAGAACGAAAAGATGCTGTTGGAAATATTGGTACTAATGCTGAAATTACAAGATTCAAAGGTTTAGGAGAAATATCACCAAATGAGTTTAAACATTTTATTGGCGAAAAAATGCGTCTAGACCCAGTAATACTAGGAAAGGAAGCGACTATTAAAGATTTATTACAGTATTACATGGGTAAAAATACTAAAGAAAGACAAGACTTTATAATTGAAAATTTAAGAGTTGAAGAAGATATAATTGATGCCTAGAATAAATTTAATATCAAACAATAGGTGGTCTTATACAATCACTTTTATGTTATTGTTTTCATTAACAATACTTCCTTTATTTATATATGGAATTTTATACTTTCTCCCTCACTTATCCATTAAAAGTTATTTAATGGATAATATCTATTACATTATCTTTGTAATACCAATAACATTTTTTTTTCTTACTGCTCGTCTTAATTATTACAATTTAAAAATTGATTCATATATAATAGATATAAAAGTTTATCGTACGGGACTTATGAGTGTTTTTGGTATTTATTCACCTAAAGATTATATTGATATCTCTCATGAAATGTTTGAAGGCTTTTCTTTTTATAATCGACCTTTATCATTTAATACAACCTTAATGATAAAAATTAAAAAAGAGAATAATAAAATTATAGCTAAACGTTTTAATTTGTCATTCATAACAGAAAAAGAAAGACTAAGAATAAGTAAAGTTTTAGAAAAAATAATTGCAAAAAAAGCTAATGGAAGAAGATAAAATTGCAAAAGATAATGAGATGGAACAAGAAATAATTCATGTTTCAGGAATGTACCAAAATTGGTTTTTGGACTATGCATCATATGTAATACTAGAACGTGCTGTTCCTCATGTTTATGATGGGCTAAAGCCAGTACAAAGGCGTATACTTCATTCTTTAAAGGAATTAGATGACGGAAGATATCATAAAGTAGCCAATGTTATAGGACATACTATGAAATACCACCCTCATGGTGACGCATCAATTGGTGATGCTATGGTACAAGTTGGTCAAAAGGAATTGCTACTAGATATGCAAGGAAATTGGGGAAATACTGCAACTGGTGACAGAGCAGCGGCACCTAGATATATTGAGGTGCGTTTAACTCCATTTGCGCTTGATGTAGTTTACAATAAAAAAATAACAAAATGGTCATCATCATATGATGGTAGAGGGAAGGAACCGCAGACTTTACCTGTTAAATTTCCATTACTATTAGCTCATGGAGTTGAAGGAATTGCAGTTGGACTATCTACAAAGATATTACCTCATAATTTTAATGAACTAATTGATGCCTCAATTAAAGTATTAAAAGGAATAAAACCAAAAATATATCCTGATTTTTTAACAGGAGGTTCAGCTGATTTCAGTAACTACAATGATGGGAAAAGAGGAGGTAAAGTTCGAGTAAGAGCAAAAGTGTTTCAAGAAGATAAAAATACGCTAATTATCTCAGAACTACCATTTTCCACAACAACAACAACATTGATTAATTCCATACTAAAAGCAAATGAAAAAGGGAAAATCAAGATAAAAAAAGTTGAAGATAATACCGCAGAACATGTAGAGATAGCAATCACTATCCCTACAGGTATTTCTCCTGATAAAACTATAGATGCTTTATATCGTTTCACAGATTGTGAAGTTTCTATTTCACCACTTTCATGCGTGATAGAAGACAATACACCAAAATTTTTGGGTATTTCTGAAATACTTCAACAGTCAACTAATCATACTCTTAATTTACTAAAACAAGAACTAGATGTAAACCTGAATGAATTGCAAGAAAAATGGCACCATTCATCATTAGAGCGTATTTTTATTGAAAATAGAATTTATCATGAGATCGAAGAATTAGATAATTGGAAAGAAATTATTAATACAATTCATAATGAACTTAAACCATTTACAAAATACTTATTACGTTCAGTAACAAATGAGGATATTGAAAGGTTAACTGAAATAAAGATTAAAAAAATAACAAAATTTGACCTTAATAAGGCAAAAGAAGAGCTGTTGAAACTTGAAGACAGAATAGCTGAAATTAAAGAGTATTTGGCAAACCTTACTAAATATGCTATTGACTATTTCAAAGCTTTAAAAAAGAAATATGGTAGTAATAAAGAACGTAAAACTGAAATAAAGATTTTTGAAAGTATTGATGCTACAAAAGTAGTAGTAGCCAATAAAAAACTATACATAAATAGAGAGGAAGGCTTTATAGGTACGGCAATGCGTAAGGACGAATTTGTATGTGAGTGTTCAGACATTGATGATATTATAGTATTTCGAAAAAATGGTATTATGCAAGTGGTTAAGGTTGATAATAAGGTATTTGTAGGTAAAGACATTATACATTGTGCAGTCTTTAAAAAGAAAGATGAACGTACAATTTATAATATGATTTATAAAGACGGAACATCAGGGAATACTATGATGAAACGTTTTCCCGTAACATCAATTACAAGAGGTAAGGATTATAATTTAACCAAGTCTGATAAAGGAAGTAAAGTTATATATTTAACAGCTAATCCTAATGGAGAGGCAGAAACAGTAACCGTATATCTTAAAAAACTAGCCAAATTAAAAACCTTAAAAATTGAGATTGATTTTTCATCATTATCAATAAAGGGCAAGGGTGCAGGAGGGAATATTGTTTCTAAAAATTCTGTACGAAAAATTGAACTAAAATCAGAAGGTATTTCTACTCTTTCAGCTCGTAAAATATGGTTTGATGACAATGTACAAAGACTAAATGTTGAAGGTAGAGGTGAGTTACTAGGGGCATTTAAAGCACAAGATAAAATATTGACCATTAAGCAAAATGGTGAATTGGAGTTAAAGTCTTTCGATATAAGCAATCATTTTGATGAAGATATGATTTTAATTGAACAAAATAATTCTAAAAAACCTGTTACTGCAATCTATTTCAATTTAATCAAGAAAGCTTATTATATAAAAAGATTTTTGGTTGAGAATACAATGAGTAGGTTTAGTTTTATTAATGAAAATCAGCAAAGTGAACTAGAAACAGTTAGTACTGATTGGAGACCTCAAGTAGAAATAATTTTTCAAAAAGAAAAAGGGAAGGATAGAGAAAAAGAAGTAATAAATATCCAGGAATTTATTAATGTAAAAGGAGAAAAAGCATTAGGAAATAAACTATCTTCTAAAAAGATAAAAGAAATTAATTTATTAGATCCATTACCATACATTGAAATTCCTTCTATTGAGAAGAAAGAAGAAGCTAACGAACAAGTATTTATTTCTAAAATACCCGAAAATATAAAGTTAGAAGAAGTTACAACTAAAATTGATTTGAATATAAATAGTGAATCAATTGAACAAAAAAATCCTGAAAGTAGTGAAGATAAAGATACTGAAGGCCAAATAACACTAGAGCTATAACTGAACACATAAGATGAAAATTTACCTGATTACAATAAGAAGGTAATTGTTCTATCTTTACAAAAAAAATAAGTCATGAAAAGAATTATATTATTAATAATGTTGCCATCAATTATGTTTGGTCAAACCAATTTTAATTTAGAACTAATTGGTAGTTATGAATGGCCTACAACTGAAGGAAGTGATATATGGGGTTGGGTTGACCCTTCAAACGAATCAGAATATGCATTAGTTGGACTTAATAATGGTTTCGCATGTGTTGATGTTTCTGACCCTGCGAATCCTATCCAAAAATTCTTTATTTCAGATATAAATTCTACCTGGAGAGATGTAAAAACTTGGGGTAATTATGCCTATGTAACTACTGAGGCTGATGCCGGCTTATTAATTGTTGATTTATCAGATATGACAGGAGCTACCTACTGGCATGTTAGTGTTTTTACTAACCCTTCAAACGGAAGTTCTGTAGAGTTTACTGCAGCGCACAATTTATTTATAGATGAGAATGGAATATGTTATATTTTTGGAGCATCTTCAGCAAGTGGTGGTAATCCTTCAGGTGGAGCTATCTTTTTGGATGTAGCAGCAAATGCTATTGCACCGGCATATTTAGGTGAATGGGACGATCAATACATTCATGACGGAATGGTAAGAGGAGATACTATGTATGCAGGTTGTATATATGCAGGTGAGTTATTTATTGTAGATGTTAGTAATAAAAATAACCCTAGTACTTTAGGGACAACTAGCACACCAAATGCGTTTACACACAATGCCTGGGTAAGTAATAATGGTGATTTTGTATTTACAACTGATGAAACTTCAGATGCTTACTTAGCTGCCTATGATATTACTAATTGTTCTAATATACAAGAAGTAGATAGAATTCAATCAAATCCAGGTAGTTTATCTATACCGCATAATGCTCATGTGGATGGTAATTTTTTGATTACCTCTTACTATCGTGATGGTACAACTGTACATGACATTACTTACCCAAATAACATGATTCAAGTTGCTTATTATGATTCATACAGTGGTTCTGGAAATGGTTTTGATGGTTGCTGGGGAACTTATCCTTTTTTACCTTCAGGGAATATAATTTCATCAGAAATAAATAGTAGTTCAAACCAATCAGCACAATTAATGATTTACGAAAGAAGCTTTGCTCAGGCGTGCTATATTGAAGGAAATATAACAGATGCATCAAACGGAAATAACCTAAGTGGCGCAAGTATTGAAATATTAAATACTGTATTATTAAATAATTCATCATCTAATTTGTTAGGAGAATATTTTAGTGGAACTGCTAATGCAGCAACTTATGATGTTGTATTTTCAAAACCAGGATACTTAAATGATACTTTATCTGCAAATTTAGATAATGGAATAATTACAGTTCTAGATGTAGCACTTCAACCATTAGTATCTTTTAATGCAGGTGGAATGGTAGTTGATATTTCTGGAAATGGAATTTCTAGCGTAGAAATAGTGATATTCAATACCGATTTTACTTTTAACACAACAACTGATCTAAATGGAAATTACACTGTTAATAACATGTATGAAGGAAATTATGAGATAATAGCAGGACAGTGGGGGTATGTTACTAAATGTGGAAATGAATACATTTCTCCTTCAACAATAAGTACTATTACCTTAGAAGAAGGATATTATGATGATTTTACTTTTGATTTTAATTGGACTGTAAATGGAGTTGCTTCAGTTGGAATGTGGGAAAGAGGACTTTCAGAAGGTACAAATAATCAAGGACAGGATTTTAATCCTGATGGAGATGTTAATAATGATTGTATGGATTTTGCTTATGTTACTGGTTTAACTGCAGGTGGGCAAACAGGCAGTAATGATGTTGACGATGCTAATACAATTTTAACCTCACCAATTTTTGATTTAAGTTCAAATCAAACTCATTATTTAAGTTATTATTCTTGGTTTAGTAACGGTGGTGGTGGATGGGGAGGTGGTTCTCCAGCTGCAGATTCGTTAACTGTTTTGATTAGTAATGGAAGCACAACTGTAATACTGGAAACAATGACTGCAAACTCCCCAGATATGGGACAATGGAACTCTAGAAGCTATGATTTAGGACAGTACATAGCACTAACATCCACTATGCAGTTAGTTATTGAAACTGCTGATTGGGATGTATTAGGTGGACATTGGGTTGAAGGAGGTTTTGATAAGTTTTCAATTACAAATGCCCCAAATAATATAACAGATATATCTAACCAAGAAAAAGGAAAACTAATAAAAATTATTGATGTACTTGGTAGAGAAGTCGTTAACACAAAAAATTCTCCTTTATTATATATATATGAAAATGGAAGTGTAGAAAAAAAGATTTTAATAAAGTAATTATTATACTTAAAATTTTAAAAAAATATAATTTATTATTTCCATTATATATACGATAATTTAACTAAACTAACATTTGTAGGATTTTCCTATTAATTAACTGTAAGTCTTAATACTGAGCATGCTGAATTAACAGCAAACTTATCCTTACCTGTACCAAATAACATGCTTTTCCAAGTATCTTTCTTTGGTGTCCCTAATACTAATAAATCATACTCCGCAGTAAGTTCAGAAACTAATTCAGTAGGATCTTCTGAATACTCGATTCGTAAGCTAGAAATATCCTTGTATTCTAACAGTAATAATTCAGAATTCTTTTTTATATCTTCTAAATTATCAATATTATTATCTTTTGAAAAAACATGTAGTAAAGTAAAACTAGCATTATAAAATTTACAAACATTTGCAGTAGTCAAAATTAGCTTCTCTATGTCCTTACTATTTGGACGAACTGCAAGTACAACTTCACTGATATAACGGACTCCGTTATCTTTAAAAAGTGCAAAATTTGAATTAATATTACTTACAATCCATCCTAAAGGGTTATTTATTAAAAAACCATTACTTATTCTACCATCCCATGAAAGTAAAAGCCAGTCTGATTTTGAATGGTCCGAAAGTACTTGCATTGTATCAGAAACATTATGAGTTACTATTGATTCAAAATCAATTTCTAAATTATTCACATCTTGAACAATAGATAATTGTCTTTTTAAAGATTTGATTTTTGGTGTTTCAACAAGAACTGCATCTAAGAATGTTTGATCAGGAACTTCTTTAATACTAACAACTTGAAGACTTTTTCTCTGATTAAGTGCTGCTCCTAACTCAACTAAAGATTCAGGTGAATATTCATTGCCAAAAAGAGGTATAATAACGCCTGCATCGGGGTTAATTTGACCATCAAGCCAATCTTTATGCTTTTCTTCAGAAATACTGAAACTAGATTTTTCTTCATTAACAGCTTTTTTCTTTTTAAAAAACAAAAATTTAGCAGCTCTATGTCCATAATTTCTTAATACGCCTGTTCTAGAAGCCTTAATTCCATATGAATAATAAATTACACTTCCAATTAAGCCTATTAATATTAATACAATTATGGGCATCAAACCTAAATAAAATAGTAGTATGAGTCCACTGAAAATCCCAAAGAGCTGCATGTAAGGATAAAGAGGAGATTTATAAGTAGGCTTATACCACTGTACAGCAGTTTCTCTAAGTACAATTACACAAATATTAACAGCAATAAACATACTAACCTTAAATGCACTAGCAAGCTTAACAATTTTCTCTACATCTAAGAATAAGATAATTAACCCCATCATAAGGCATGTAATTAAAATGGTGTTTATAGGAGTTAAATGTTTATCATGTAATTTCGCAAGATTACTAGGCAATAGTTTGTCCATAGCCATCGCAAAAGGAAATCTAGATGATGCTAATACTCCAGAATTAGCCATAGAAATAAGAGTTATAACTCCAACAAAAGCTATTCCATATGCAAACCATTCACCACCTAATAATAAGGCTAAGGTATGGATAGGTTTTATATCAGTTGATAGCATTTCAATTGAGATATTTCCAACAAGTGTATAGGCAACAGTTACATAAACACTAGAAATAACTAGTAATGAAAGAAGCATAGCAAGAGGGATGTTTTTGCTGGGATTCTTTACTTCTCCAGCAATAGCTGCAATCTTAGTAACTCCAGCATAAGATATATATACAAAAGCAACTGTACTAATAAGTCCCATAGTTCCATTATTCATAAATGGTGTTAATAATTGCTTGTCGACTGCAGGAATTCCTAGAAATAAGAGAGATATTAGAGTTAATAAACTTAATATTACAATAACTAATTGAACCTTACCTACCTTTTTAACCCCAAAAATATTAAGTAACATTATAAGAATTAGAAAACCAATAGAAAAATACTTTATATAAATAGGAGAAATATTTGTAAGGACCAAAAGGTAAGCTCCAAATCCAACCAAAGCAAAAGAACTCTTAAGTAGTAGTGATAACCAAAGACCAATTCCAGAAATTGTACCAAATAAAGGCCCTAAAGCTCGCTCAATATAAACATATGCACCTCCTGATTTAGGCATTGCAGTAGCCAGTTCTGATTTAGAAAGGGCTGCAGGCAAAATACAAATAGCAGCTATTAGATAAGCTAGCCAGATAGAAGATCCAGTTTTTGCAGCTGCAATTCCTGGAAGCACAAAAATACCAGAGCCTAGCATACCAGCTACACTAATTGCAATAACAGAAGATAAAGAAAGTTTTCTTTCTAATTTTTTCATTAATTTTTGGCTTTCTGCAAATTAAGAAAAAAAAAATGAA
>CATIQX010000172.1 GCA_949531795.1 Cryomorphaceae bacterium
AAGATTTCATAAAAATAAAGTAGTATATTCGTTCTCAAAAACAAGAACAAAAGTATTACTTTTATATTAAGAATGAGCATTTCTAAAGAAACACTAAACAAAAACCTAAAAAGCATATTCGGCTTCAATAGCTTTAGGGCAGACCAAGCGGATATCATACTTAATCTACTAGAAGGGAATGACAGTATGGTAATAATGCCAACAGGAGGAGGGAAGTCCATGTGTTATCAATTACCAGCATTAATATCGGACGGCTGTGCAATTGTGGTATCACCACTTATTGCGTTAATGAAAAATCAAGTAGATGTGTTAAGAGGGCACTATCAGAATGATAGTATTGCTCATGTACTCAATTCTTCATTAACAAAGACACAAACCATCCAAGTCAAGGAAGATATAAAGTCAGGAAAAACAAAACTTTTATATGTTGCTCCTGAATCCTTAGTTAAAACTGAAAATACAGAATTTTTCAGATCAGTAAAAATTTCATTTTACGCTATTGATGAAGCTCATTGCATTTCAGAGTGGGGACATGATTTTAGACCAGAATACCGTAAACTAAAACAAATTATTGACAATATAGGAACAGCTCCTGTAATTGCACTTACTGCTACTGCGACACCTAAAGTAAGGCAAGATATAATGAAGAACCTCAAAATAAATGACGGAAAACTATATCTTGATTCATTCAATAGGAGTAATCTTTTTTATGAAATACGGCCTAAAAAAGATGTTGCCAAACAAATAATACAATATATAAGTACTCGTAAAGGAGAGTCAGGAATTGTATACTGCCTTAGCAGAAAAAAAGTGGAAGAAATAGCAGAGACTCTGCAGATAAATGGAATAAAAGCTTTGCCTTATCATGCAGGATTAGAAGCTAAAAAGAGAGTAGCACATCAAGAGGCCTTTTTAATGGATGATTGTGATGTTATAGTGGCAACTATTGCCTTTGGGATGGGAATTGATAAACCAGACATCAGATATGTAGTGCACCATGATATACCTAAAAGCTTAGAAGGATATTACCAAGAAACTGGTCGTGCAGGGAGAGATGGTGGAAAAGGAGATTTAATTACTTTCTATGATTACAAGGACATTGAAAAATTAGAAAAATTTCTTCAAGGAAAACCAGTTGCCGAACAAGAGGTTGGTCGATTACTAATAATGGAAACGATTGCATTTTCTGAAACCTCCATGTGTAGAAGAAAGTACTTACTTCACTATTTTGGTGAAGAATTTGATGCAGTTAAATGCGATAATATGTGCGACAACTGTAAGGATCCTAAAGAAAAAACAGAAGGGAAAAAATATGTTAAACTCTTACTTGAAGGAGTATTTGCATGCCGTGAACGCTTCAAGCCAAAAGAAATGGCCAGTATTATGATAGGCGATAGCAATTCTCTTATCAAACAACATATGTCACAGATTGAACATGTATTTGGTTCAGGAAAAGATAAATCAATAGGGTTTTGGCATTCAATAATTAGGCAGGTATATGTAAAGCAACTACTTACTAAAGAAATTGAAAGTTATGGTACACTTAAAATTACCGAAGCAGGCAAAGAGTATATCAAAAAACCATATAGCTTTGAAATAACTGAAGATCATGACTATGATAACATGAATATTCCTGATAGTAGTCAACAAAAAGGAATAGCAATAGACCAAGTGCTTTTCAATATACTTAAAGATTTAAGAAAAAAAGTAGGTAAAGAAATAGGCCTCCCTCCTGCTATATTATTTATGGAACCTTCTTTAATTGATATGGCTAATCAGTACCCAACAACAATCGAAGAAATGGCCCAAGTACAAGGTGTGGGACAAGGTAAGGCAAAAAAATATGGTCAAGATTTCATTAATGCAATCAAGGAATATGTAGATGAGAACGAAATTGATCGCCCACAAGATATTATTGTTAGAACAGTAGCCAACACAAAATCAAACAAAATATACATCATACAATCTCTAGATAAAAAACTATGGATTGATGATATTGCAAAAGGAAAAGGGCTTAACCGCGTTGAACTCCTTAACGAAATGGAAGAGATAGTTGAAAAAGGAACTCGCCTTAACTTAGATCACATTATACTAGACATGATGGAACCAGATGAGCGTGAGGATATTCATGATTTCTTTAAAGACACAAAGGAATTCTCATTTGATGAGGCTAGAATTGAGTTTGATGAAGATGAATTTAATGATGACGAGATTCGCCTATTAAGGATTGACTTCATTTCAAAAATAGCAAATTAATGAATACACTTATTTTATCCAGCTCATTATCTGAAAACTCACGTTCCTATTTATTATGCAAAGCAGTAGAGCAAGAGTTAACATCAAAAGGAAATATAATCACTTTTATTGATGCAAAAGAAATTCCTATGCAACCCTTCCATCGAGAAATAAGTAAGGAAATGAAGGTCCTTAGCGAGAAAATTGTAAAGGCGGACAACATTATAATCGGAATGGGTGTACATTGCTATAGCATTAATGATTCTTTAAAAATTTTACTAGAAGGTTGTTTTGGAAAAGCAACAGGTAAATTTTTTGGTATACTATGCTCTGCAGGAGGTGAAAGAAGCTATCTTGTAACGCAACACCTTTCTCAAATATGTATGAATGAATGGCGTATGATACAATTGCCAAGAATTGTTTACGCTATAAGTAAAGATTTTACAAAAAATACCATTACATCCAAAGAAGTATTGGAAAGAATAAATACCTTTTCAGAAGAATTCCATACAATAGGAAATAAATTACTAGCCTAATTTTTAATGGCTAGATAAGCCATTAGTCCCATACCCACTTTCAAAGAAGATTCATCAATATTGAAACGAGAAGTGTGCAAGCCGTGTGTAATTCCCTTGCTTTTGTTAGCGGTACCTAAACGATAAAAACAAGATGGAACCTTCTGAGAATAATACGAAAAATCCTCTGCAGTCATTCTTATAGGCAAATCAATTACATTTTCTGCACCGATATATTCTTTTGCAAAAGAAATTGACTTTTTTGTTACTTCCTCATCATTCACCAAACATGGATAACCCTTACGTATATCAAAATCAATTGTTAAACTATAAGTTTCAGCTATAGAAGAAGCTATTACAAGCATTTTTTCATGAGTCTTCATTCTAAAATCTTCATTTAGTGCTCGCAAAGTCCCTTTGATGTTTACCTTCTCAGGAATAACATTAGTTGAACCTAAACCCTCAATTAATCCTATTGCCAAAACACAAGGCCGATCTTTCTCTTTCTTAGAAAATTCATCTAGAGCAGTGATTAGCTTTGCAGCTGCAAGTAATGGACTATTATAATTCTCGGGTAATGCAGCATGCCCTCCTTTTCCTTTAATTGTAATATGTAACTCATCAGTTGATGCCATATATTTTCCTGGTCGGAAACCTACTTTCCCCACTTCTAAATCAGGAAATACATGTTGCCCAAACATTTTATCTACCTTAGGGCTTTCAAGCACACCCTCTTTTATCATTTGTTGCGCTCCTCCAGGCAGCATTTCCTCAGCAGGCTGAAAAATAAATTTCATACTTCCCTCCCATTCTTTTTTTAAAGTATTTAAAATCTTGATAGTACCCAACATGGAGGCCGTATGTGCGTCATGGCCACAGGCGTGCATTACACCATTATTTTCCGAACAATAGTCAACTTCATTTTCCTCAAAAATAGGTAAGGCATCAAAATCGGCACGCAAAGCAATTGTTTTCGAACTCGGATTATTTCCTTTAAGCAATACTATAATTCCAGTATCGGCTATATCCTCAGTAAAATGGATATCCCAAGTAATAAGAACAGATTTTATATAAGCTGAAGTTTTATGTTCCTTAAAAGAAAGTTCAGGGGTTTTATGTAAATGTCTTCTAATAGACAGAATCTCATCAAAAATACTTTCGGCTAGTTGTTTTATTTTAGCTATCATTTTGAAGAAATAAGTTTAATAGCCCCAAGTAACATAATAACACCAAAAATACGCCTTACCATTTGAGGAGGTAAACTAAGTGAAAGCTTAGATCCTAAATATCCACCAATAACAAAAGTAAAAGCAATGACAATAGCATATTCCCACTTTACAAATCCTTCCTTATAATAATTAATAGCAGCCAAAATACCAATAGGAGGTAACATAGCAAAAAGAGCTGTTCCCTGAGCCTCATGCTGAGTTAAACCCAAAAAGATAATCAATAATGGTATCATTAGAATACCACCTCCAACACCTACTAAACCGCTAAGAAGACCAGCTAGCAAACCAATAATAATTAGGATTATAAAAGTTGAAACACTCATACTACAAATGTAAAAAGGAAAAACAGGTACAGGCAAGCGAAAACGGATAGTTTTAAGACACTAATTAACATATCTTTGTCAGATGAAAGACCACAAAAAAACTAAAAACAATAGCTATGAAAGTTAAATCCTTTACCTTCAATCATTTTCAAGAAAATACTTATGTGGTATATGATAAAACTAAGGAATGTATAATTATAGATCCGGGCTGTTACAATGAAAAAGAAAGAACAGAATTAAGTAGATTCATAACTAGTGAAGGGCTAAATCCAGTAAAACTGATTAACACCCATTGTCATATTGACCATGTGCTTGGAAACAAGTTTGTAAGTGAACTTTGGGATTTAGAACTTTATATGCATAAAGAAGACTTGCCGTTACTTGAAAACGCAGGAAGCATTAGTAAAATGTATGGCTTGGAGAATTATGAAGGATCACCTTCCCCAAAACATTTTTTAGCTCAAGGCGATACCCTGAATTTTGGGAATAGTAGTTTTAATATTCTCTTTACACCAGGACATGCACCAGGACATATTTGTTTGCATAGCCAAAAAAACAACTTAGTGATCGCTGGAGATGTTATTTTTCAAAGAAGTATAGGGCGTACTGATTTGCCAGGCGGAGATCATAATGCACTTATCAAAAGTATCAAAACACAGCTTTTTACCCTACCAAATAAAACACAAGTATTTTGCGGACACGGACCAAACACTACAATAGGATACGAAAAGGAATTTAATCCTTTTTTGCAGTAAATTGAAAAAGACTATCAGTCGCTCATAATCTTAACATCAGCAACAAATTGTTTTATTTGCTGTTCATCTTCTTTTTTACAAACAAGTAAGACCCCTTTACTTTCAACAATAATGTAGCCATTTAAGCCTTGTAATACTACTTGCTTTTCTTTTGGCACATTAACAATATTATCTGAAGAATCATATAACATCACATTATCTCCAAGTATAGCATTCTTATTTTTATCTAAATCTAGATGTGTATACAGTGAGCCCCAAGTACCTAAATCGCTCCAACCAAAGCTAGCTGGATAAACATATACTTTATCTGATTTTTCCATAATTCCATAATCAATAGAAATATTTTTACAACCAGGAAAAACTCTATCAATGTATTCTTCTTCTTTTTCAGTATTGTATTTAGTCTTACCTTCTTCAAAAACAGTATAGATATCGTTTAGATGCTTCCGGTACGCCAAAGTAATTGACTTAGCACTCCAAACAAACATACCCGAATTCCAAAGGAAATCACCACTATCTAAAAAATTAAGAGCTAACTCTTGATTTGGTTTTTCCGTAAAAGTTTTCACTTTTCTCACTTTTTTATGACTAACTAAACCTTCTTCAGTAAACTGAATATACCCATAACCTGTATCTGGTCTGCTTGGCTTAATTCCAATAGTTAACAAAATATCATTATTTGCACTTAGCTCCAAGCAATCATTCACAACACGTACGAATTCATCTTCCTTTGTAATGATGTGATCAGAAGCTGCAATAATCATATTTGCATTAGAATTTTCACTCTGAATTTTGAATGCTGCATAAGCTACACAAGGCGCAGTATTACGCATTGCTGGTTCACATAAAATATTTTTTTCTACTAAATCAGATAATTGTTCCTGACATAGGATTTTGTAATTCTTATTAGTAACAATAATAATATTTTCTATGGGACATATTTTTTTTAATCGCCTAAATGTTTGCTGAATTAATGTTTCTCCTGTACCTAATATATCCAAAAATTGTTTTGGCAAACTTGCTCTACTCATTGGCCAAAAACGAGAACCAATCCCGCCAGCCATAATTACTGCATAATTGTTCTTATTCATTTTTGTTTTTGTTTCAATTATTTAATGCTAAACTACAATAAATATAAATTTGTTTTACTAAATCTTACTAACTTCTGCTAGAGGATGAAATAAATAAACTCTATTTGTATCTTTCTGAGTACAACTAAATCTTTTTCTTAACTTTTTTCCCTTTTTAAATTCCTTACCATTGCTAGCAATAAACTTATCTCCCTCCAAAATATCAGTAATGGTTGTTCCTTTTTCCTTGTCATATCTCCTTAACACTGTAGAAAGTCTAACATCCGTTAAAGTTGACGCTTTAGGGTTTAATAAATATAAGCTCAATACTTTATTGATATCCTCAGGAAAGAGGTGAAGAAAGTTGAATAACATAGCCTTAAAGGTTGCTTTCCATTCTAACCCATGAGGCAATACTTTATTGCTATGTTTTGCATAAACAAAAGCATGAGCCAGTTCATGAGTTAATGTAATTAGAAAAGAATAAGGGTTTAAGTTATTATTAACGCTAATATATAGAATACCCTTGCGCGCACTAAAGTCTCCCAACTTTGTTCTCCTTGGACTTACAATCATTAAATCAACGCATAATTCATCTATCCAAGCTTGTAAAGTTACTCTGCTTTCTGGAGGAACAAATGAGTGAAAAGTATTCATTAACTTAATAATTCTCTAGATATTTCAATGAACATATCCATGAATTAGATACCTATTGCTAAAGCTAAGTAACCTACAACTAAAGCAACTACTAATCCAAATCCAGAAACAATAAATCCGTCTTTTCTATTTTTTGCAAGTAAGGGGAAGATTCCATCTCCACTTGTTGATATAGCTGCTGCAATTAATGCTGCTATAGGAAAATTAGGAATTGTAATAAAGGCTACTACAACAGCAATCACCCCCCCACATCCGGGTGTTACTCCTATTAAAGCTGCTAATAATATAATAACGTAAGCTGATGACGTCATCCACGTGTCAAATGTCTCTGGACCAACAAGTATATCAATAATATAGTTAGCAACAAATAAACCAATAAAAACGTATGTCACTACCATAGCAACATCTAATATTGCATGTAATATACTCGATTTGATTGTATTATAGGAGGAATAGCAGTCATGGTTTTTGTAAATAAAAATACTTACACAGTAATAAACTATACATGTAGCCGTAAGTGCTACTGAAACCCAAAAAGTTAGACTTGAAATGGAATCAATACTTCCACCCCATAAGGCCATAACAGAACCTGGAGCTAAAAATATAGCCATTGCTATGATAGCATAAAAACCAAAATTTTCAATAAATATGCCTGCCAAGGTATTTTGTTTTATTTGAAGGCTTTGAGACTCTATATGATTTTCCTGATTAATTTCAGAGACGGCTCTAAATCCTAAAATATCAAATAAATAGCCAAAAACTACTCCTGCTATTAATCCGAAGATGGTAATTATTACATATGCTTTTAAGTTACCTGCAACATCAGCCTCATTAGAAGCGCCTAATAAAACAAATGATCCTTCACCTAAAGTACTAATGAAAGTAGCAAATAAACCCCCAAAGGATATTTTCTTGTTTTTATATAATGACGCTACTACAATTGTTGCCCCGCAACCAGGAATTGCTCCCAAAAAAGAGCCAATAATAGGGTGCGCCCACTTAGGGCCAATCTGACTTGCTACATTATCACGTCTTTTTTTAGTTGCAAAACTAATTAGGGCGAAACCAATGATTGATAATGATACATAGCCACCTATAGCACCTGCTGATTCAAGATTATCTAAAATAAATAACCAAAGATTAAATTCCATATTTTTATATACATTCTTTCAATAGTGCGCAAATATAAATTATTTGAACTCAATCAAAAAAATTAATTCAAATATTATTTCTGAAAAGTTTGAGTTGAAGAGAAGTTTGGACAAGTGTTACATCTATTTTTTTTAGCAACACCACAAGCTGTAAAAAAGAGTAATACTAAAATCAAAAAAAGATGATATTTTTGTATTTTCATAATCATATGCAAATCTAAATAAATTACTTAATTTTAGCAAATATGACAAAACTACTTCATCACCTAGGGCATTACTTCATTATGATGAAGAAAGTCATAAGTAAACCAGAAAACTGGAGTTTTTTCAGAAAACAGTTAGCATTAGAAATGGAAAAAGTTGGACTTAACTCGGTAACACTGGTAATAATCCTTTCATTTTTTGTAGGCGCTGTAGTCAGTATACAAACTTCTATTAATATGAGTAATCCACTATTACCTTCTTACCTGGTTGGTTTAGCAAGTAGAGATTCTTTGATTTTAGAATTTTCCCCAACCATGATATCATTAATATTGGCAGGGAAAGTAGGATCAAGCATTGCTTCAGAATTAGGAAGTATGCGAGTTACTGAGCAAATTGATGCACTTGAAATAATGGGAATTAATTCAGCCTCATTTCTAATCTTACCAAAAGTTATTGCAACCGTCTTCTTTTTTCCATTTCTTATAATTATAAGTATGGGAGTTGGTATGGTTGGAGCTTGGGTAGGCGGACTTTCAGCTAATATAACAACAGCTGATTTTATGTTCGGTCTAAAATATGAATTTATCCCATTTTATATTACTTATGCAATTATCAAAACTATATTCTTTGCATTTATAATATCTACTGTATCGGCATATTTTGGCTACCATACTAAAGGAGGAGCAATATCAGTAGGAAAAGCAAGTACTGCAGCTGTTGTAGCTAGCAGCATACTCATACTACTATTCAATTATATATTAACCGATATTATTTTATCATGATTGAAATAAAAAATATTGAAAAAAAATTTGGAAACAATCATGTTTTAAAAAATGTATCCTTCATTTTTGAAAGAGGTAAAACAAATCTAATAATTGGAGAGAGTGGTTCTGGTAAAACAACACTAATAAAAATACTAATAGGATTACACAAAATAGATAGCGGAATCGTACTGTTTGATGGAGTAGATTTTAACGCCATAAAAACAAAAAAACAAAGATTATTAAGGCAAGAAATTGGTATGCTTTTTCAAGGAGGAGCTCTTTATGATTACATGAGTGTTGAAGAAAATATTATGTTCCCCCTTAATATGTTTACAAAGAAAACAGAGATTGAAAAATTAGAGCGTGTAAACTTCTGTCTTAAAAGAGTGAAATTGGAAGGGAAGAACGGGTTAATGCCCTCTGAACTTAGTGGAGGTATGACTAAAAGAGTTGCCATTGCTAGAGCAATAGTAATGCAACCTAAATATTTGCTATGTGACGAACCTAATTCAGGTCTTGATCCAAAAACAGCTATAATTATTGACAACCTAATACAAGAAATCACCAAAGAATATAACATCACTACTATTGTAAACACTCATGACATGAACTCTGTAATGGAAATTGGCGAAAAGATTACCTTTATCAATAAAGGAGAGATATGGTGGAAAGGGAATAAAGATGAGTTATTAAATTCCAACAATAAAGAATTGAATGATTTTGTTTTTGCTTCAGAACTTTTTAAACGATTAAAAAAAGGGTAATGAAGAATGTAAGAGCAAAAAAACACTTAGGACAGCACTTCTTAAATGATGAACAAATAGCTTATAATATAACTGCTTTATTAAGTGAGGGAACAAAAAATGTAGTAGAAATAGGCCCTGGAATGGGAGTGCTTACTCAGTTTTTGGTAAAAAAAGACTTTACCACTGAAGTGGTAGAAATTGATACAGAAAGTGTTTTCTATCTTAGATTAAATTATCCTAAACTAAATGTACATGAAGGAGATTTTTTACAACTTCAATTAAAAGAAAAATACCCTTATCCATTTTCATTAATTGGGAATTTCCCTTATAACATTTCTTCTCAAATACTATTTAAAGCGTTTGAAAATAGAGATCAAATACCAGAGTTAATTGGTATGTTTCAAAAAGAAGTAGCCGAAAGAATTGTTTGTAAAAAAGGAAAAAAAAGAGGAATCCTATCTGTATTCTTACAAGCATTTTATGACATTGAATATTGTTTCACAGTAAATGAAGATGTATTTACTCCGCCACCAAAAGTAAAATCAGGAGTTATAAAATTAGTTAGAAATACTAGAAAAGAACTCACAGTTGACGAACAGAAATTTAAACGAGTAGTAAAGACAGGTTTTAATCAAAGAAGAAAAACATTGAGAAATGCACTAAAACCTTTTAATTTAATAAATGAAAGTGAAATAGAACATTTACTTCCATTACGAGCTGAACAATTATCAGTTGACGATTTTATAAAACTAACCAATCATGTCGGATAGAATAGCAATAAATAGTTCCTATGTAGAGCAAATAGCTAGTCTAATTGAAGTAAATAATTTTACTGAATTAAACTTAATTATTGCTGACTTACACATTGCTGATATAGCAGAAATTATTGAAGATCTATCTATAGAAAATGCACATTTTTTATTCAACCTAATTGAAGAAGAGAGATCAGCCTCGGTACTAGTTGAACTTGAAGACGATACTAGAGAAGAAATTCTATCTGATTTAACGGCAAAAGAAATTGCAGATGGAGTAATTGATAATTTAGAGTCAGATGATGCTGCAGATGTAATTGGGGAATTATCAGAAAATAAAAAAGAAGAAGTACTAGCTCTGATTGAGGATATTGAACGTGCTAGTGATATTAGCGACTTGTTAACTTATGCAGATGATACTGCTGGTGGATTAATGGCTAAAGAATTGATTAAAGTAAATGAAAACTGGACTACAATACAATGCCTTAAAGAAATGCGTAAACAGGCTGAGGAGGTAAAAGAAGTTTACACAATATATGTTGTTGATGATAAAGATAAATTACTCGGAATTTTATCATTAAGAAAACTATTACTGATTGAAAGAGATACTGCAATAAAAGATATTATTTATACAGAAATTATATCAGTAAAAGCAACTGAGGATGATGAACATGTCGCTAATATAATGAGTAAATATGACCTTATTGCCTTACCCGTAGTGGATGATTTAAACCGATTAATCGGAAGGATTACTATCGATGATGTAATGGATGTAGTAAAAGAGGAAGCCGAAAAAGATTATCAAATGGCATCCGGTATTTCGGAAGATGTAGAAAGTAGCGATACAGCTTGGGAGCTCACAAGAGCAAGGTTACCCTGGTTACTTATTGGAATGATTGGAGGGCTATTAGGAGCAAAAGTAATTGGAATATTTGATTTAAGTGGAGATAATTTTGAATTAGCCTTTTTCATTCCACTCATTGCTGCAATGGGAGGAAATGTTGGCGTCCAATCAGCGGCAATAGTAGTGCAAGGTTTAGCAAATGATTCCTTAAAAATGGAGAATATATTTCAGAAATTAGTAAAAGAATTAGGTGTTGGACTCCTAAATGGAATTATCTGTTCAATCATTATTCTTGGAGCTGCATTTAGTTTAGGATATAGCTTGGCATTGAGCCTTACGGTAAGTATCTCATTATTTGCAGTTATTGTTTTTGCAGCTGTTTTTGGAACATTCATACCCTTGACTTTGGAGAAATATAATATCGACCCTGCCTTAGCGACCGGTCCTTTTATCACAACAGTAAATGATGTTTTAGGTTTATTCATTTATTTTATGATTGGACAAGCCATCCTTTAATATGAAGATTATTTTTATTGATATTGTCCACCCTTTGCTTAAACAAGAATTAGAAAAAGAAAATCATATTTGCGATACAGCTTACAATAAAAGCAAAGCTGAAATTCAGAAAATTATCAGCAATTATCAAGGGATAATCATTAGAAGTAGATTCAAAATTGACAAGCAATTTATTGATTTTGGCAGCAACTTAAAATTTATAGCACGAGCGGGAAGTGGCTTGGAAAATATTGATACAGAATATGCTGGAAATAAAAAAATCCATTGTTATAATGCGGCTGAGGGAAACCGAAAAGCAGTAGCTGAACACGCATTAGGCATGTTGCTTTCCTTATTTAATAATTTGAATAGAGCAGACCAAGAAGTACGCAATGGAGTTTGGGAACGAGAAGGAAATAGAGGCATAGAACTTACTGGGAAAACGATTGCTATAATAGGATATGGAAACAATGGATCAGCATTTGCAGAAGTTCTAAAAGGATTTAATGTAAAAATATTGGCATACGATAAATACCTAAGCAAGTACCCTCAAAAAAGTAGCATGGAAAGTATTTACCAAGAAGCTGATATTGTGAGCTTACATATTCCTTTAACACTAGAAACGACTAACATAATAGATGATAATTTTATAAATAGTTTTAAAAAAAATATTTATCTCATAAATACGGCAAGAGGAAAATGCGCGAATACAAAAAACGTGGTTACTGCTTTAGAAAACGGAAAAATAAAAGGAGCTTGTTTGGATGTATTGGAATACGAAAAAAATTCATTTGAAAATTTAAGTCAAGAAGGTTTAACTAATGATATGCAATACTTGATAAATTCAAAAAATACAGTCCTAACTCCTCACATTGCTGGATGGACAAAAGAAAGCAATATAAAAATTGCTGAAGTTTTACTTAATAAAATTATTTCTGATTTTCCTGTATAAGAAGGTCTATTTCCTGCCCCATTCTCTTCATACTTTCAACCGCACCATTTAAAGATTTATATGCGGCATGCCTTACGCTACTAAAATTAGTGCCAACTGCATTAAACATACCTTGATAGTAAGTAATACCTTCATTCATATTTTTAGTAAAAGCATTCAAATATCTTCCTGATTTCCTTCCCCAATCATGTTTGTGTTCCTCAATTTTTTCAGATAAATAGGTTAGATACATTTCTAATTCATTAACAAACATATTAGGTCGGTCATTACGTACAATGCCCTCATCTCCATTATAAATATGATGTGACATATCTTGTAATGTTAGTTCTTTATCAAAATATGCCATGTTAGGACCTGGGCATATGGAAACTCCTTTGCTTTCTCGCGTTTCAACGCCATAATTGATGACTGCAGTTGCAGCTAAACCCATGCATAAACAAGCTTTGTCTGTAATCTGATCAGAAATTCCGAACTCATCAATCTTATTCTTTTGAAATAAACGAGAGGCTGTACATACACCCTGAGTACCATATTCATTACTTAATGCCAAAAACTTTCTAGGGCAAGGACTTCCGGGTTTTCCTTCTTCAATTTTAAGAAATTTTTCGACATCTTTAGATGAGTTTCTAAGGTTATTGAACGGAACTCCCAAAGGAGAAACGCTACTCAAATACAAATCCTTTTCCTTTGCATCTTGCAGTTGTTTGCGAGTTGCAGCATCGACTGTGGTAGCTTCAGGAACCAATAAGAAAGGAGTTCCCCAACCTACGGTATCTAATTTATAGTGATCAATTAAAAAATTATGTTCCTCAGCAGTTGCAACTCCTCCCTGAGCAGTAATTGTAATTGCTAAAGTATCGTTTGGAACAATCCTTCCATTAGCTTCTAATGCTGGCTTGCATATGGCATAAAGCTCATCAACTAATTCCTGCCTTCTATCTCTAAACTCTGCTAATATTGGGCCCATTAGATATCCATCAGTAGCAAAAGCATGACCTCCGCAATTTAGTCCTGATTCAATACGATATTCTGAAATCCAAAGCCCTTTTTTAGCTAAAAATTTTCCTTGTATGATTGCTGATCTGTAATCAGAAACTTTAAGGATTATCTTCTTTTTAATATATCCATTGATATCTGGAAAAAAATCTTCAAATTCAGCAATATAACCATATAACCTTGGATTCATACCAGCAGAAAAAATTACGGATGATGATAAATCTGAATTAGCAAAACCCCTTAAACCTGCATGAGCATCATTATATTCTGAGGGAAGTTCTTCTTTTTTGAAAAAGTTTGTTTTATCAACTTTCGTCATAATATTAACATCAATACTTCCGATTGATAAGTTATCTTTCAGCCATAATGATAAATCCTCAAAACTAAAAGAGTTTTCAATTAATTTATTGAATTCCTTTTTCACATCACTAGATTCAGGAAGCATTTCAAAGTACTTTTTAACATCTTCAAACTTATCTTTAGTTGCTGTAGTAAACTCCTCAAACTTTGCTGAAGTAATTTTATTTACCAGATTCAAATAAGAAGTAATTCTATCTGCACGATAATCTTTAGTATTATTCTTTATTTCTTCATAAGAAAAATTATTTAATCCACTATAATATTTTCTTAAGCGCTCCAATAAAACATCATCCGCTAAGGCAATTACAGTATTTATACCATAATGCGCTACTTTCAAAGCAGAATCGGCTGTAAAAGCTGTTCCCATTACAGGGATATGAAAAGTATGAGATGCTGTCATTTAATATTATTAAGGCCTCAAAGATACAGAATAAAAAGATTATAAAACAAAATAAAAATTATCGAGAAATTAATTGTACAGTGTTGCGTGATCTCTGTTCTAAAATAACATCCTTATCATGCAAAAAGGAATCAAAAGAATTATCATTATAATGCCTTATTGTAAACAGGCTTAAATCATCATTGTACAAAACTTCATAAAACTGCTGAAAATCCTTTATTAACTGAGGAACCTTATGTTGATCGTTATCAACACAAATTGAAAAAGATATAGCTGAATTTTGCATCAAATTTACATCAACATTATTTTTAGCTAAAATGGAAAAAATTTGATTCATATGATTTCCTACGATAAATGACAAATTCACATCAGAAACTGAAATTAATATCTGATTTTCTTTCACAATAAATGAGCTCATATCATTAGTATTATCAGATCTACTGCTAATAATTGAACCCTCAGCTTCTGGACTCAAAAAAGACTTAATGAGTAAAGGAATATTTTTCTGCTTTAAAGGCTGTATGGTTTTAGGGTGTATTACCTTTGCTCCATAAAAAGCTAACTCTATAGCCTCATCAAAAGAAACTTGGCTTAATAATTTTGCATCAGGAAAGTATTTAGGATCTGAATTCATCATTCCAGGAACATCTTTCCAAATTACTAATTCTGATGCATCTAAGCAAAATGCTAAAATAGCTGCTGAAAAATCACTTCCTTCCCTACCTAATGTAGAAGTAAAATTCTCAGACGTACAACCCAAAAAACCTTGAGTGACAGAGTGCTTTTTTTTCACATTACGCTTTATAGAATCGGTAGTAATTTCCCAATCTATTTTTGCGTTTCGGTGTGTGTTATCAGTACGAATTAAATCCCTAACATCTAAACAAGTGTTTTCAAAACCAACTTGCTGCAAGTAAGCACTCATAATTTGAGTAGACAAAAACTCTCCAACAGAAACAATTTGATCATAATCATAGGCATAATGCTGATTAGGTTCATCTTCCAACACCCATTCTATTTCAACAAACAGATTATTTACAATATCAAAAATTGGATGATTTTCCTTAAAAATACCACTTAAGATAGTTGCATGAAAATCTTTTACTTTCTGTAAAGCAACATTAGTGTTAGCTGATTTCTGAACATAAGAGTCAACAACATCTTCCAACATATTAGTAACCTTTCCCATTGCTGAAAAAACAATTACCAATTCCTGACTATCATATTTTTGTAAGATATTTCCTACATTTTTGATGTTTTGAACATCCATGATTGACGCACCTCCAAACTTAAATACTTTTATCATTTTCCATTTAAAATCAGTTACAAAGTAAAGATTATTTTTTCATCAAATACTTTA
>CATIQX010000173.1 GCA_949531795.1 Cryomorphaceae bacterium
AACCTTCATTAAAAGCCAATTGAATTCCGCCAATATCGTTATTAGAGCTCACATATAAATCGTTTCCTTCCCAACTAAAGAGGGCATCTCCAACCGGTATGTTTGAATAGTAATTGATGTCATCTGAGGGAGTACCACTATTTCTTCCACCAGCGTTTAAGATAATATCCACCGTACCTACAATATCTAAGACATTAATTGCCGAATCGTTATTAACATCTGCTGCTATTACTATAAACGGACTTGGATTATTTCCTAATATATAGTCTACATCTTGAACCAAATCCAATACATTTACACTAGAATCTCCATTAGCATCACCTAGTTCAGAGGTAAGCGGTGTTGAAGAAACTACACTAGAGTAATCAGTTTCTGAAAGGCTCGTTTTTAGAATTTTGTATTTGTAAAAATACGTTTGTTCTTGTTCTACGTTAAAATCAGTAAAATAGATACCTGAAGTACTATCGTCACTGTCTTCTATAATAAGTGATTCATTAATTTTGGTTAAACCAGTTTCATTTCCATCCACATCCAATTGATAACGATACATATTATACCCAAGAACGTTTATGTCACTTGAAGAAGGTGCTATCCATTCTAAATCTATTTTTCCAATATGAGGAGTTGCGAACCAACCAATAGAAGCAGAACCTGCTGATTGTATTAACATATTAAATCGATGATCTTCGACAGGAATATAAAAATAATCTAAATCTCTAGCGTCTTGCACACGAATACGGTTAATACCGTCTGCTGCACCAATACCAACATTATGAGTTACTTTATAAATTTTACCATCAGATTCCCACGATCCTTGTTCTGTAATAGTTTTTTGAACGTAAGGGATTGTAACTCCATAAGTAATTTTAGGCGGTACTAAGGTATCCATTTCTCTATTAAAGTAAACCTTAAATTCATGGTCACCTACACCAATGGGATCCATTAAGTGATATTCATCTTGTGCATCTTTTCCATTTACTAAAACCTTCCAAACAATCGCATGATTTGTTTCATGAGGAGCACTAGCAATTTGGCTTAAATCGATAACAGAAACAATATCACTATTTAAAGCATCTGCAATCATAGAACTGCGAATATAAGTTTCATCTGTTGAACCTACATATGCTCCTATTGGTGCAGTTGATCCATAAGAAGTATAAGTAGTACCAGCAGAAAAAGAAACCGATTCTTCTCCTCTTTCAGTGTGTATTAAGTTTAAAGTTGATAAAGTTGAGGTAGTTTCATTAATATTAATTCCGTTATCATATGTTGCACCATAATAGGATTGGATATTTGCTATATTTAAGTTATTAAAGCCCTCCATAGAAGAAGCTTTTCCCGCGGTTGATTGATAAAAACTTTCATATACATTAATTCTATTTAAAACAACATCTGATGATGGGGAGCCCCGAAATAAATAACCTGCAATTGTGTCCCAAAAGAGAACATCACTCATATTTACATTTGAAAAATTGATGTTCATTCCAAAACTTCCCCAATTCATATTTTTAAAATTAGTGAAACTAATAGTTTTTTGACCAGCGTTGGTCATTAAAATACCACTCCAATAACCACTTTCTCCTATGAAATTTATTCTAGCATCTTTTGTTCCGTTGCATATTAAAGAACTGTTCTCAAAAAAAGATATTTTCTTATCATTTGATACTTTTATTGTTACACCTGGTTCGATTGTTACCACTGCATCACCACTAAAAATTAAATTTTCAGGAACTAAATACTCTTTATCAGCTGTAAATGTATAATCAGTAGAAACTAACCCATGTAATAAAATTGAGTTTTTAACATTTATAACTAAATCTTGCGGTTCTGATTCATAAAGTTTGTTGGGGCCAGACCATGCTGTTAAAACAAAGCCAATATTAACATCATTCGCAATATTGTCAGATAACGTTATTTTTATAGTTTCTTCTAAATCTTGAAGAGTAGCATAGGCGGATATACTTCCAATAGAAATTTCGCCATTTACAATGGTCGCTTTTGTTTGATCTTCATATTGTGCAAATTCAATACCAACTCTTACATCGTCAGAGGGACCCCAATAATTTCTTATGAGTGGTAGTATTTCAATCGTTTCGCCCGGCTCTAGAATACCATTCCCATTTTGTCCAGAAATGGTATCTCTTGTAGAGGCAGACAAAACTGCCAATTGGGGGGTAGGATCTACATTAATTGCAGCATGAAAATCTACAGAACCCCCTGCTCCTGTACTTGTATTAATCAAGTTTCCAAATATTAATTCTTTACTGTCATTTGGGTTTTTCTCTAAATAAAGTGCCATTCCACCAGCAACTAATGGAGTTGCCATTGATGTTCCTGTTAAATTACCATAACCTCCACCTGGAAGGGTACTTAGAATCCCTGATCCAGGAGCTTTAACCTCATAATTTAAAAGATTTGCGTAGGATGTAGCTACAGGTCCAGAGTTATCATAATTATCATAATCTCCAGCACTGTCCTCAACACCCAAAACATAGCTGTAGGCACCAGGATATAATGGAGCACCAATACTCCCGTCTGGACATAAACCTGGACCAATACATTTCTTATCATTTCCAGCAGCAGCAACAAGAAGTGATGTTGCGTATGCATTTTCTAGTGCCGCTTGCATGGTTACAGACTCACCATAGCCTCCGATACTCATATTTATAATAGTAGCTCCGTTATTAGAAGCATATTCAATTCCTTCTGCAATATTTAATGCATTACCAGATCCGTTTGATTGCATTACTTTTATATGCATTAATTTTACATCCCAAGCAGCACCACGAATACCCAATGAATTATTTCCAACGGCTCCTATTATTCCAGCAACATGAGTACCATGTGCATTATCATCTAATGGAGTATTGTCTTCATTGATAAAGTCCCATCCTCTAATGTCGTCAATATAACCATTCCCATCATCGTCAAAACCTTCAACACCATTAAGTTCTGTTTCGTTAATCCAAGTATTAGCTGCTAGATCTGGATGGGTATAGTCACCTCCTGTATCAATTACAGCTACAACTTGAGAACCATCACCTGTTGTACCATTACTACTATCATTCCACACATCGTCAATATTCGCTATAGTAATATTTGTTTGCTCAGCATATAATGGATCATTGGTAAGGACTGAAGAGGATGCTGCTAATTTAGTAGCTTCTTCTTCAGAAATAATGTTTCCAATTTCAAAGTCATCTATTTTTGATAAATAATTAGGCTCCGCAAATTTAACATTCGGGTTCTCTTTTATTTCGTCAATCAATGAAAGAATATTTTCATTAGTATCTTCAGTTTTTAAAACAAAAAAGTTTTTCATGGTTATAGGCTCTTGCGGCTTATATCCATTGTTAGCATTTGTAGCTGCTTTTGCAGCATACAGTGTTAACATCTTTTGTTTGTTCAGAACACTCGATTCAATCGATTTTTGATGAAACAGCATTGAAGAGGATTTCACTTTGTCTGAAATCCCTAAGAATTCGCCAATATTCATTGAAGAAACGGCGCTTCCGTCTCGTGCATAACTTACGTT
>CATIQX010000174.1 GCA_949531795.1 Cryomorphaceae bacterium
AATGTTTTTGCTAACGTACCTAGTGTTGTTCAGTGGTACGAATATACTGGTGTTTTGGGTGGTTCGCTTTGGGTATTATTAGTCAATATTTTGGTATTCAAGGCTTGGACTACTGATTCAGATAAACTAAAATGGATTTCACCTTTTCTTGTGGTGGTATTTCCTGTATTAATTTCTTTTTATTTGGGAACAAATAAGGATTTTATAATTGAAAAAAGTACACATGAAATTGTTATTGTACAGCCTAATGTCGATCCTTATACTGATAAATTTAATGTTGGGTATGAGGAGCAGTTGGCTGATTTTATTGTCTTAGCAAAAACAAAATTAACCCAGAATACGGCACTCTTAATTGGACCTGAGACAGGATTGCAAGAAGGGATTTGGGAAAATAAATTAGAAGCTAGTTATAGTGTCAGGGCTTTTAGGGGATTACAAAAAAAGTTTCCTAATTTGAATGTCTTAGTAGGTGCCTCTACTTATAAAATGTTTGGTCATGGGGAACAAAAAACGGCAACTGCTCGCCAGCTTAGAAATGAGAATATTTTTTATGATGCTTATAATTCAGCTGTCTTTATCCCTGATTCTGGAGAGGTGCAAGTCTATCATAAAACCAAGTTAGTTCCTGGCGCTGAAAAAACTCCTTTTCCAAAGCTTTTTGATAAATTGGCTGGTCTTATATTGGATTTAGGTGGAACTTCCGGCTCTTTGGGAACTGAAAACAATGCGCGATATTTTGAAGTTAGTGAAATGATCATACAGCCACTTATTTGCTATGAAAGTATTTATGGCGATTTGCAAAAAGAAAATACAAACCTTATAGCTATTATTACCAATGATGGTTGGTGGAAAAATACTGCAGGCTATAAGCAGCATTTTGAGTATGCTAGGCTTAGGGCTGTTGAGCAAAGAAGAATGATTGTTCGTTCAGCCAACACAGGTATTTCTGGTGTTATTTCTCCTTATGGTGAAGTGATTGAAAGTACAAATTGGGATGATACTATTTGTATTAATACTGAGGTTGTCCTAAATAATGAAATTACTTTCTATAGTATGTTTGGTGATTATATTGGTAGGCTATCTGTTTTTGTAGCCGCTATGTTGTTCGTAATTGCTTTTGTAAAAGGAAAGTTATTGAAATAAAAAACCCACTCTAAGGGAATGGGTTCTAATTTATTTTTTGTAAATAAGGATTTACTTCACTTTCGCTTAGTCTCTTAAGTTTATTTTAATTACGGTATCCTCGTCCACTTGCATGTCAATATTTTCAAGTACTGCATCTACTATGCTGTCAATATTTAGGTTGATGTCTTCTGATAGCTTACCATCTTTTATTTCTACTTCGTTATCAGTTATATGGGTGCCATAAATACCATTTTCAAATTTTAAATCTAAATTTTGAAAATTTTCTGTAAACAACAAACCTAACGAAACAACAATTAGTACCCAAGTTAAGGGTTTTTCAATATTTCCCATGATTTTATTTTTTTGATTAGTAATATGCTAAGTTAATAAAATTAATTACTTAAGATTTTTTGGAATTTTGCAAATGGGTATAGCGTTCATTTTGTGTTGGTTTTCTTGGTTGAGTTTGGTGTAAATTTGGAGTACTTTTTTTTCTCTTTCTGTTAGGGAATTCCTATCCTCATTAAAGGCCATTGCCCACTCTAATTCAGGGTAGCTTGCACCTATTTGTTCTTCATCAGTTTTATTGTCTCCCCAAAGCCCGTCAGTTGGGGCTGCTTTTAAGATTTCATTATTTATCCCTAAAACTTTTCCAATTGAATATATTTCTGTTTTTAATAAATCAGCAATAGGGCTAATATCAACTCCTCCATCACCATATTTTGTAAAGAATCCAATGCCAAAATCCTCTACTTTATTGCCTGTCCCTAATACAATCGAGTGGTTAATTTGTGCGAAATAGTAAAGAGTAGTCATTCTTAACCTTGCTCGTGTGTTTGCTAGAGCTAGTTCATTTTGAATTTCATTTTTAGGTAGTTGAGAACTGAAGCTATCAAAAACTGAAGATAATTTTAATTCTAGAGTGTTAACATTGTCAAAACTTTCTTTTAACCAAGCTATATGATTTAATCCTCTTTCTACTTGTATTTCATTTTGATGTATAGGCATTTCTAAACAAAGCAGAGGTAATCCTGTTTTGGCTGCAATTGTTGATGTTACAGCTGAGTCAATACCACCTGATATCCCAATTACAAAACCTTTTACTGCTGAACTCTTAGCATAAGCTTTTAGCCAATGGCTAATATGATTTATTATTGCTGTAGTTTGCATAATGTTTGCAAATGTAAAAGAAAACTTCTTAATTTGCCAGATGAATCGCATAGTCTTCTTTCTCGTAATTTTAGTATTATTTTCTTGTACATCTAACAGGAAAAAACTGGATCTTAAAATAAATAGATTCGATCAAGCTTTATTTTTAATTAATGAGGAAAATATTGAAGATGTTTCTGTAGAATTGCAAGCAAATTTTGGGACATTTAATGAAGTGTTTTCTTCTCAAATAATGCAAAAAGGCAATTTAACTAATGAGCAGTATTTACAAGAACTACTTCATTTTACTCAACATAAAGATATGAGGGAGGCTTATGATAGTGTTGCTATTTTATTTGCTGATTTTACCGATTTCGAAAAAGAATTAGAATTTGCTTTTTGGCAGTTTTCTGATTATTTCCCTTCTTATCCTATTCCTGAAATAACTACTTTTTTTGGTGGATTTAACTATGGTGTAGTTACTTATGATGATAATATTGCTATCGGTTTAGAAAATTTTTTAGGTGAAAATAGTAAGTATTATCAGTTACTAGGTAGCCCTCAGTATTTGCGTTTTCAAAAACAAAAGAAGTTCATTTCCGCCAACGTAATGGAGGTTTGGTTAAATGAGTATTTTCAACAATATTTAGATGGTAGGGATTTGCTTTCTCAGCTGATTTATAAAGGAAAGATTATGTATTGTATCGATAAAATGTTACCTAAATTGCTTATTGAGAATAAATTTCGTTTTACAAGTGAGCAAATGAATTGGGTAGAGGAAAATGAGGTAAGTATTTGGCAGTATATAGTGAATGAGGATTTATTATTTTCTAATGATAATCAGAAGTTCAGAACTTTTATTGATTATGCTCCTTTTGCTAAAGGAATGCCTTCTGAGGCGCCTGGTAGGGTAGCTTACTACATTGGTTATAAAATGGTAAATGAGTATATGGATAATAATAGAATTGATGTTGAGGAGCTGATGTATTTGACAGACTCACGAAAGTTCCTTCAGCAATCAAAATATAAACCTACAAAATAGTGAAATGAAACAGACTTTAAAATTTGAAATCGAGTTAGACGATAATAATTTACCCAAAAATATTGAAATGCACTCAAGTGATAATGCTGCACATGAGAAGGATGTAAAGGCCTTAATGGTATCTGCTTGGGCGTCTAAAACTAAGGAAACTTTGCGTATTGATCTTTGGACTAAGGATATGCCCGTTAATGAAATGTGTATTATGTATCATCAGACTTTGATTGGAATGGCCTCTACTTTGGAGCGCGCAACAGGACATGATAAATTGGCAGGTGCTTTACGTGATTATTGTGAGTTTTTTGCGGAAGAAACAAAAATAAAAGGAGCTAAATAATCTCCTCAAACTGAGGATTAAGGTTTTCGATTAAATTAGCAATTTCAGTTGTTCCTGTTTTCTTTTCAGCTGAGGTAACGAACATCTGCGGTAATTCCTCCCAGGTCTTTTTCATTTCAACTTTATAAGATCCAATATTTTTAGCAAGCTCTACTTTTCCTAATTTATCAGCTTTTGTAAATATCATTATAAAAGGAATGCTTTTTTCAGCTAGCCAATTCATAAATTCCTGGTCAATCGCTTGAGGTTTATGCCTTGCGTCAATTAATACAAATAGACACATTAGGTTAGTTCTATTAAGCAAATACTCACTTATCATATCATGAAATTCTGCTCGTATTGTCTTTGGAACTTTAGCGTATCCAAAGCCTGGTAAATCCACTAAATACCATTCATCATTGATAATAAAATGATTAATTAGCTGAGTTTTACCTGGTCTTCCTGAAGTTTTAGCTAGATTTTTGTGGTTTACTAAAGCATTTATTAAAGAAGATTTTCCAACATTAGATCTTCCAATAAAAGCGTATTCTGCCATTTTGGGCGCAGGACATGATTTGTAATCAGTATTACTAATTACAAACTTAGCAGTTTTAATTTTCATGATTGTTTAAAATTTATTGCTTAAGAATTTCAGTACAATTTTACTGAATTCTTCAGGGTGCTCCCACATCGCAGCATGTCCACATAGTGGTATCCAATTTAGTTCGGAATTTGGTAATAATTTATGAAACTCATCAGCAACCTTAGGGGGGGTTACTTTATCGTGTTCTCCCCAAATTAAACAAACAGGCATCTTAAATTTTGGTAAGTCCTCTGCCATGTTATGTCTTATTGCTGATTTGGCATAACCTAAAAGTCTTAGAATAGAAACACGATTATTTGCAATTTCAAACACTCTGTCAACTAATTCATCAGTTGCTACTGCTGGATTATAAAATACTTCTTCCGTTTTTGTTCTAATGTAGTCTTTATCTCCTCTTCTTGGAAAAGAATCTCCCATTGCACTTTCGTATAATCCAGAACTACCTGTTAGCACCATCCCGTCTACCATATCAGAGTGTTCTTTGGAAAAGATAAGAGCAATATGCCCTCCCATTGAGTTTCCAAGCAATATTGCTGATGAAAGATCAAGATGGTTCATAAATTCATATAGGTAATCGCTTAATGATTTTACAGAAACCTTAAGTATACTTCCTTCAAAAAGCTTTAAATCCAAACCATAAACTTTGTATTCTTCAGAAATAAAATCAACCATTTCACCAAAGTTCTCAACTCCACCCATTAAACCATGTAATAGTATAATGGGTTTTCCTCCTTCTCCTTCTTCAAGCCATTTGAATTTTCCTTCCTTCTTAACCATATAAGTTCTGATTTTATTCTACAAAGAAACGAAAATATTTCTTAATCACAATAACTAGAATGAAATACAATAGAAATAGTGTTTAGTGGGTTAAGTTATTAACAAAGTGGTATAGAGTGGGATAAAGTGGGATTTATACCTATATTAGCACCCAGATTCAAAGTAAATTAAATTGATAAATGTAATAGGAACATACGAATGTAAAGCGGACGCCAAAGGGCGTGTAATGTTTCCTGTTGCTCTGAAAAAGCAATTGAAAAATGTATTAGGGGATGGGTTTGTGATTAAAAGATCGGTATTTAATAAATGCCTTGAGATACACCCTATGTCAGAGTGGGAGAAAATGGTTGCACAGGTCAGTAAGTTAAATCGTTTTGTTAAAAAGAATAATGATTTTATAAGATCGTATATGTCCGGTTTGAAGGTTGTGGAAGTTGATGGTGCTGGGCGATTTTTAATTCCTAAAGATTTGTTTGTGTTTGCTGATTTGCATAAAGAATTGGTATTATCATCTTCTGTAAACATGATTGAGATTTGGGATAAAGATAAGTATGAGTCGTCTGTAGCGGAGACCTTGGTGGATTTTGGGGATCTGGCTGAGGATGTGATGGGGAATCAGCCTCAAAATGAGACGGATGGAATATCATAATCCAGTATTATTAAACGAATGTATTCATGGGTTAAATATTAAACCTACAGGAATTTATGTTGATGTTACTTTTGGAGGTGGTGGACATTCTAAATTGATTCTAAAAAATCTTATTGGAGGTAAGTTGTATGCTTTTGATCAGGATAAAAATGCACAAGAAAATGCTTTACCTGAAGATGGTTTTAAGCTAATAAATGCAAATTTCAGACATCTAAAGAATTTTTTAAGAATGGAGGGTGTGCGAAAAATTGATGGTTTACTTGCAGATTTAGGTGTTTCTTCTCATCAGTTTGATATTGCTGAAAGAGGTTTCTCTATTCGTTTTAATGGGGAGTTGGATATGCGAATGAATACAAGTTCTCCTTTGTCAGCAAAGCAGGTGGTGAATGAATATGTTCAGCAGGATTTAGCCAACATATTATTTAAATATGGCGAACTCAGAAACTCAAGAGCTATTGCAAGAGAAATTGTAACCGCAAGAGAAATTGAAACTATTGTTACTACAAATCAATTAATTGATATAGTAGGACATATGGTTCCTGAGAAAAATAGAAATCAGTTTTTAGCGCGCGTTTTTCAAGCTATCCGTATTGAGGTTAATGATGAGATGAAGGCTTTAGAAGAGATGCTTTTGGATGCAGTAGATATGTTGAATGTAGGAGGTCGTTTAGTTATAATGTCATATCACTCATTAGAGGATAGAATGGTTAAAAACTTAATGAAAAAAGGGAATATTGAAGGAGTTTTAGAAAAAGATTTTTTCGGAAATCCGATTAAAGATTTAAAAGAAGTTACTCGAAAAGTAATAGTAGCAAGTAAAGAACAGATTACGGAAAATAATAGAGCTAGAAGTGCAAAATTACGAATAGCCGAAAAGGAATAAATGAGTGTTGTGAAAGAAAATACAAGTTCATTACTGTCTATATTGAGAGGAGAGTTTATTTCTGATCAGGGAAATCAAAAATATATTCCGTTTTTGTTATTTATTGTGTTGTTAATCTTGTTAAATATTAGAATTTCTTTTCGTGCAGAGCACTTACTAAAAGAGTCTATCTCTTTAGAAAGAGAGGTTGCTGATTTGCGTTTGGTATATATTACCACAAAGTCAGACTTAATGAGTATGTATAGAAGGACTGTTATTGAAGATATTGTTAAGGACAAAGAGCTAGTAACATCTTTAACTCCGCCAATTATTATTAAAGTAATAAATGATTAAGAAAGTAAAAAATACTAATAATAGAATAACGGTGCTGTATCTTGTTATAGTGTTTATTGCAATTGGTGTAGTTGCTCAAATTGTAAAAGTTCAGCAGTTTAGTGTAGCAATTAATACAACTAGTCAACCAAGATATTTTACAGTTGAAGCTCCAAGAGGCAATATTATTGCTGATGATGGTGCTTTGCTGGCAATTTCTATGCCGCTTTATGATGTGCGTTTGGATATGAGTGTAATGAATAAGACATTATTTAATACGAATATTGTTGAGCTTTCTATTTTGTTAGCTCATTTATTTAAAGACAAAACTAGTGAAGAGTATGAATTGTTTTTAAGAAGTTCAAAAGACGCTAAAAAGAATAAATATATTTTATTAAAAAATAAGGTAACCCATAATGAACTAAATGCCTTAAAGAAAATGCCGGTTCTAGAGTTGGGACAAAATAAAGGAGGATTAATTGCTGAGCAAAGGCCTAATAGAGAAAAACCATTTGGTTTGCTAGCTCAAAGGACTGTTGGAGTATTAAGAGGTGTTAATCCTGTTGGAATAGAAAGGGCATTTAATCAAACCCTTTCAGGTATTGATGGGGTACATCTAAAAAGAAAAATTGCAAAAGGAATTTGGGTACCACAAGATGCTGAAGGTAATAGATTGCCTAGGGCAGGTAATAATGTGGTAACAACTATTAATACGGATATGCAAGATGTAGCAGAAAAAGCATTGGAAAATACACTTATTATTAATAATGCAGACTGGGGTTGTGTAGTGTTGATGGAGGTTAAAACTGGTAAAGTGAAGGTGATAGCTAATCTTAAAAAACAAGCAGATGGAAGTGTGAGAGAAAACTTTAATTACGCTATGGCAAAGCATGTTTCTCCAGGATCAACATTTAAGTTAGCTTCTGTAATTGCAGGATTAGAAGATGGGTTTTTTAAAGTTGAAGATTCTGTTAGAACTTATGGGGGTAAGTTTTCTTTCTATGATAGAGTGATGATGGATTCTAAATTAGGTTTATATGATAATATTACAATTAAAAATGCATTTATAAATTCCTCCAATGTTGGTATTTCTCGTATCATTTTTGATAACTACAAAAGTAATCCTAATGCATTTACTGATAGGATTTATAAGATGGGTTTGAGTACTCCTTTGGAATTGGAATTACCTTTCCCTAATAATTTAAAATCTCCTATCCCTAACAAGGGTGGCTGGTCAGGCGTAACACTGCCCTGGATGTCGATAGGATATGAAATGCAGTTGACACCAATTCATATGCTTACTTTTTACAATGCTATTGCGAATCAAGGGAAAATGGTGAAACCAATTTTTACATCAGCTATTAGTCGTGACGGAAAAATAATTGAAAAGCATAATACTCAAGTAATAAACCCTGCTATCTGTTCAAAATCTACTATTGAAGCAGTATTGCCTTTACTAATTGGAGTGGTGGAAGAAGGAACAGCTAAAAATATTAGATCAAGTAATTACCTGATTGCTGGTAAAACAGGTACTACAGTAATTAATTTTAATAATAGGGATAAAGGAGAAGAAAAGGAATATCAAGCTTCTTTTGCTGGCTTCTTTCCTGCTGATAATCCAAGATACTCTTGTATTGTAGTGATAAATAATCCTAGAGAAAATGGACATTATGGTGGATCTGTTGCGGCTCCAATATTTAAGAAGTTGGCTGACAAAGTATATGCTTCTGATATGAGTATTCATAAGGCTCTGCAGCAATCAGATCTAATAGTAAGTTTACCTAAAGTGAAGCAAGGGCATACTCAGGATGCAAATAATGTTTTAGCAAATTTTGATATAGATAGAATAGTAACGGGTGATTTGTGGATGGTTGCTAGTACCACGAAAAAACATGTGTCATTGGAGGTTAGGAAAGTAGAAAGAGATTTGAGTAATGGGAATATGCCTGACTTAAAAGGGATGGGACTTCAAGATGCTATTTATTTATTGGAATCGTATGGACTAATTGTTGAAATAAAGGGAAGTGGTGCAGTTCAATATCAATCAATTTCAAAAGGAAAAAAGTTTTTTGAAGGAAGTGTAATTAAATTAGAATTAGCCTAATGAATTTACAGGAACTATTATATAAAGTAAGTTTTGTAAAAATTATTGGGACTACTAATGTTGATGTGATAGATATTGCTTTTGATTCTAGAAAAGTGAAAGCGACTTCTTTGTTTGTTGCCTTAAAAGGAACTCAGTCAGATGGGCATGATTATATCTTAGAAACTATAAATTCAGGAGCTAAAGTTATTGTGTATGAGGATATACCCATTAAATTGGATGAAAAGATCACTTATGTGCAGGTAAAAGATAGCAATATTGCTTTAGGAATTATAGCTGCTAATTTTTATGATAACCCTTCCGAAAAAATAAAGCTAGTTGGAGTAACTGGTACAAATGGGAAAACAACTATTGTGAGTTTGTTAACACAATTGTTTTCTATAATGAATATTAAAGTGGGAATGCTTTCCACTATTCATAATAAAATTATTAATAAAATTACTCCATCTACTCATACAACTCCTGATGCTTTGCAAATTAATTTTTTATTAAACAAGATGGTAGAGCAAGGTTGTGAGTATTGTTTTATGGAAGTAAGTTCTCATGCTATTTCTCAGTGTAGGGTTTTAGCATTAAATTTTACTGGAGGAGTATTCACCAACCTTACTCATGATCATTTGGATTATCACAATAGTTTTGCAGAATACAGAGATGTGAAAAAATCATTTTTTGATGTATTGCTTCCATCAGCTTTTGCACTTACAAATAAAGATGATAAAAATGGAATGAAAATGTTAGAGGGTACGAAAGCACAAAAATTTACTTATTCTTTAAAATCGTTTTCGGACTATAAATGTAAGGTGTTAGAAAATCAATTTGAGGGAATGTTATTAAATATAAACAAAGTTGATGTTTGGGTGAAATTGATTGGAGAATTTAATGCTTATAACATGCTTTCAGTTTTTGCAGTTGCTAATTATTTTTCTCTTGAAAACTATGAGGTGCTTACAGCATTAAGTATGCTTTTATCACCTGAAGGAAGATTTCAATATTTGCAATCAGAAGAAAAAATAACGGCAATAGTTGATTATGCACACACAGGAGATGCGCTCAAGAATGTTCTTGCTACGGTAAATAATGTTAGAACCAACACTGAGCAGTTAATAACAGTAGTTGGATGTGGTGGTGATAGAGATAAAACTAAGCGTTCAATAATTGCAGCTGTCGCTTGTGATTTAAGCGACCAAGTTATCCTTACTTCCGATAATCCTAGAAGTGAAAATCCAGATACAATTATTAAAGATATGATGCGTGATCTTGATCCCGTACAACAGAAAAAATTATTGGTAATTATCGATAGGAAACAAGCAATAAAAACAGCTTGCCGTCTAGCTAATCCAAACGATATTGTATTGGTGGCAGGTAAGGGTCACGAAAAATATCAAGAAATTAATGGTGAAAAATTTCCATTTGACGATTTAGAAGAGCTTAAACAATCATTAAATATAATTAAACAATAATGTTATACTATTTATTCGAATACCTACAAAATACTTATGATTTTCCTGGAGCAGGACTGTTTCAGTATATTTCATTTCGAGCAGCAATGGCAATTATTACCTCCTTGTTAGTGTCTTTAGTTTTTGGGGGTAAAATCATTAATATAATACGTAATAAACAGATTGGAGAGCAAGTAAGGGAATTGGGTTTAGCAGGTGAAGAAAGTAAAAATGGAACACCAACTATGGGTGGTCTAATCATATTAGCGGCTATTCTTATTCCCACCCTTTTATTTACTAAATTGGATAATATTTATATCATTATTATGATTGTTTCTACACTTTGGCTAGGTGCAATTGGTTTTATTGATGATTATATTAAGGTGTATAAAAAGGATAAACAAGGGCTTGCTGGTAGGTTTAAGGTTTTAGGGCAAATAGGGATTGGATTAATTGTTGGTTTGGTAATGGTTTTTAATAATGATATTGTAGTTAAAGAGGAGGTGAAAATTTCTTCAGAAACTGAAGTGATTGGCTCGGTTGATTTAGCTCAAAAATCTTCAAAAACAACAACTCCTTTCTTTAAGAATAATGAATTTGATTATCAAGATCTAACTTCTTGGATGGGGGATTCTGCAAAAGATTACGCTTGGATATTTTTTATTATGATAGTGGTAATTATTGTAACTGCAGTTTCCAATGGAGCAAATATGACTGATGGCTTAGATGGCTTAGCTACAGGTACCTCGGCAATTATTGGTGCTACACTTGCTCTATTTTCCTATGTGTCTGGTAATATAATTGCTGCTGATTATTTGAATATAATGTATATCCCCAATATAGGGGAATTGGTAATTTATATGTCTGCTTTTGTCGGGGCTTGCGTTGGATTTATGTGGTACAATTCTTTTCCCGCTCAAGTATTTATGGGTGATACAGGCTCTTTGGCTTTAGGTGGTATTATTGCTATAGTTGCTATACTAATTCGAAAAGAATTGCTTATCCCTATTTTGTGTGGGATATTTTTAATTGAAAATGTATCAGTAATTCTACAAGTAGGTTATTTTAAATACACAAAAAAGAAATATGGAGTTGGAAAGCGTGTCTTTAAGATGGCACCATTGCATCATCATTACCAGAAATTAGGAATGCATGAAAGCAAAATTGTGACAAGGTTTTGGATTATTGGAATCATGTTGGCGGTCATAACAATAGTTACTTTAAAACTAAGGTAATGGTAAAAAGAATAGTCGTACTAGGCGCAGGAATTAGTGGAGTTGGGACAGCTGTTTTAGCAAAGAAGAAAGGATTTAATGTTTTTGTTTCCGATATGGGAACAATCACAGATGAAAATAAAGCAGTTCTTTTAAATAATGTGATTGATTGGGAGGAAAAAAAGCATTCATCAGCAAGGATTTTAAATGCAGATGAGGTGATTAAAAGTCCAGGAATACCTGATAATGTAGATTTGATTCAGCAATTAATTGAAAAAGAGATTCCAGTAATATCTGAAATAGAATTTGCTTTTAGATATACTAAAGCAAAAATAGCGGCTATTACTGGAAGTAACGGGAAAACCACAACTACTTTACTTCTAGGTCATGTGCTGAAAAGTGCAGGCTATGATGTGCTAGTAGCAGGAAATATAGGTGTTGGGTTTGCATTTTCTTTAGCTGAACGTGATTATGATTATATCGTTTTGGAACTGAGTAGTTTCCAATTGGATGGTATAAAGGAATTCAGAAGTGAAGTAGCTATATTACTAAATATTACTAATGATCATTTGGATAGATATAATTATAAAGCTGAAAAATATGCAGAATCAAAATTTAGAATTACCAAAAATCAAACTAATAGAGATGTACTAATTTATAACGCTGATGATGTTAAGATTCAGTCACTTTCTTCTAATGCAAAAAAAATTCCAATTTCATTGAAAAAAAAGCAAATGGAAGGAGGATTTTATAATAACAGTGAAATAACAATTAATTTAAATAATAATACTATGACCATGCAAGAACTAGCCCTAAAAGGCCAGCACAATATTTTTAACTCAATGGCAGCTGCAATGGCAGCAAGAGTTTTTGAAGTAAAGGATACGGTTATCCGTCAAGCAATGATTGATTTTCAGAATGTTGAACACAGATTGGAGCATGTCCTTACAGTACATGGTATCGATTTTATTAATGATTCTAAAGCAACTAATGTAAATGCCTGTTGGTATGCTCTTGAAAGTATGACTAAAGAAGTTGTTTGGATCGTTGGCGGAGTAGATAAAGGAAATGACTATGCTGAATTAACTGAAATGGTTGATAAAAAGGTTAAAGCAATTATTTGTTTAGGAGAAAATAATGAAAATATCATTGAAGCTTTTAAAGGTAAAGTAGAAATTATTGTTCAGGCTTCAAGTATGCAAGAGGCTGTAAGTCAGTCTTATGCATTGTCTAATAAGCAGGATGTTGTTTTGTTGTCACCAGCATGTGCTAGTTTTGATTTATTTGCTAATTATGAAGATAGAGGTTTGCAGTTTAAAAAACAAGTTCGTAATCTATAAATGAGTTCTTGGATTAAAAATATCAATTTAGAAGGAGATAGGACAATTTGGGGAGTGGTTCTTGCTTTATCTTTATCTTCTATATTAGTAGTATACAGCACTGCTGGTTGGCATTTTTTATTTAGTCATATTTCTAAATTATTACTTGGATTGTTTGCTATGTATGTTGTGCATAAAATCAAGTTTAAATATTTTTCAAAATTAGGACAGTTAGGATTTCTATTTAGTTTGTTTTTACTCGTGTTAGTTTTACTTATAGGAGTAAGTGTTAATGGAGCGTCAAGATGGTTGCAAATTGCCGGTCAACAGTTTCAGCCTTCAGATGTAGCCAAGTTGGCAATACTCGTTTATATGGCAAGACAGATTAGTAAACAAAGAGATTATCTACATGATTTTAAGGAATTATTTTGGTATGTATTAGGACCTTTACTTCTGGTTTGTATCTTAATTTTACCAAATAATTTTTCAACATCAGCATTGGTGTTTATTAATGGATTGGTTATGATGTTTGTTGGAAAAATTCGCGTTAAATTTATTGTGGCGATTATAGGTTTTGCTTTTGTTGGAGCACTTGCTATTTATGCAAGTGCTAAATTTACTCCTTTAGGAACAAAAATTATGCCAAGGTCAGCTACTTGGGTCAGTCGTATTGATAGTTTTTTTATTGATGCTGAGGGAGATGAGCAAAGTAAAGATTTTCAACAAACACAAGCCTTAGTAGCTATACAAAATGGAGGGCTGACAGGCTTGGGTCCAGGTAAAAGTACACAAAGAAATATTCTACCTTATTCATCTTCTGATTTTATTTATGCAATTATTATTGAAGAATATGGCTTATTTGGAGGGGTGTTAGCGTTGTTGTTTTATTTGATTTTAATGTTTAGGGCTATTAGAATTGCATTAAGAGTGGAGAGTGTATTTGGTAGTTTGTTAACTACGGGTTTAATGTTTTCTTTAGTTTTTCAAGCCTTGATAAATATGTTAGTTTCAGTAGAAGTTTTGCCAGTTACTGGTCAAACCCTCCCGCTCATAAGTATGGGTGGAACTTCAATTGTATTTTCGTGTATTGCAATTGGGATAGTATTGAGTGTTAGTAGAGATTCATCAGATAGAAAGTATGAAAAAGTTTAAAGTAATTATTAGTGGAGGTGGCACTGGAGGACACATCTTTCCTGCCCTTGCAATTGCTAAAGCAATAGAAAAAAAAGTTGATAAAGTAGAGTTTCTATTTGTTGGTGCTGAAGACAGAATGGAAATGGAAAAAATTCCGGCAGCAGGATATAAAATTGTTGGACTTTGGATTAGTGGACTGCAAAGAAACTTAAGTAAGCGTAATTTATTATTTCCTTTTAAGTTGATAAGTAGCTTGCTAAAAGCAAGAAAGATTATTAAACAGTTTAAGCCTGATTTAGCTATAGGAACCGGTGGTTATGCTAGTGGTCCTTTGCTTTTTGCAGCTGCTAATAAAGGGGTGCCTTCGCTAATTCAAGAACAAAATTCTTACCCAGGTATTACTAATAAAATTTTAGCAAAATATGTTCAAAAGATCTGTGTGGCTTACGATAATATGGAAAGATTTTTTGGAGACGAAAAATTGATTATTACAGGAAATCCTATACGAGATGATATTTTAAGTTTTGATACAAAAGTTAAGGCAGGTAAAAAGCTCTTTAATATAGATGTTTCAAAACCAACTGTTTTGGTTGTAGGTGGTAGTTTGGGTGCATATACAATAAACAATGCTATTGCTAGCAACTTATCTGATTTCAAGACTGCGAACGTAAATTTGATTTGGCAAACAGGAATTTCTTTTCAGGATCAAGCTAAAAAATTGACTAGACAGTTTAGTGTAAATGGAATACAGGCACATACTTTTATAAAAGAAATGGATTTAGCCTATGCTATTGCTGATGTTATTGTCTCGCGAGCAGGAGCAATTGCTATTTCAGAATTGTGTTGCGTAGGAAAGCCAATTATATTAATTCCTTCTCCTAATGTATCCGAAAATCATCAGTATAAAAATGCACAATCCTTGGTTAATAAGAATGCGGCCTTACTTGTAAAGGATAGTGATGCAAGCCGTAAACTTGTATATAAGGTTCTGGAATTATTAAAAGATACTATTAAACAAAAAGAATTAAGTAATAATATTAAAAAATTAGCTGTAAAAAATGCAGCAGATAGGATAGCAGAAATTGCATTGAGTTTAATAAAATGAAGATAGACTTATACAAACATATTTACTTAATTGGTATTGGAGGGATTGGAATGAGTGCTTTGGCACGCTATTTTAATGCTAAAGGTAAAAGTATTTATGGTTATGATAAAGTACAATCAGATTTATGCGATGCACTTCAAGGTGAGGGAATTAAAATTCATTACAATGATGGAATAGAGGATATTCCTAAATACGTAAAAGAAGCTAACCATAATGAAATTTTAGTTGTTTACACGCCTGCAATTTCTGAGAAAAATATATTATTAAATTATTTTAAGAATAAGGGGTTTAATACATATAAACGAGCTGAGGTATTAGGAATGATAAGCAAAGAATCATTTACTATTGCTGTTGCAGGTACACATGGGAAAACAACAACTTCAGCAATCTTGGCTCATATTTTAGCTCATGCAGGAAAAAAATCAACTGCATTTTTAGGAGGAATAAGTAAGAATTATAATACGAATTTGATGTTATCTGAAAAAGGTAATATTCTTATAGTAGAAGCAGACGAGTATGATAAATCTTTTTTGCAATTAGAGCCTGACGTAGCAATTATCACTTCTGTAGATGCTGATCATTTAGATATTTATAAAGATGAACAAGATTTGCATGATACATTTAAGCAGTTTGCATCTCAAATAAGAAATAATGGTTTATTGTTGTTTGAGGATTCCATAATGATTGATTTCCCCACTCCTAATGAGGGGATGAAGTTGACTTATTCAGCTTTAGATAAAGCAGATTATTCAGCTAAAAATATAAAAGTAAAACACGGAAAAATGGTTTTTGATTTGACAGCTTTGGATACTATGCCTAATATGTCATATGAAAAAAAGAAAAAAGGATTATCATTTATTTTGCCAGGAGTACACAATGTTAGTAATGCAGTTGCTGCTTCAGCAGTCGCCTCTTATTTAGGACTCTCTTTTGAAGATATTAAAAGCGGATTAGATACTTTTAAAGGCATAAATAGAAGATTTGATGTTCATATTAATACGCAGGAACTAGCTTATGTTGATGATTATGCACATCATCCTCAGGAAGTAAGTGCCACAATAAACGCAGCAAAACTTTTATTTCCTGAGCGAGAGATTACTGTAGTATTTCAACCGCATTTATTTTCACGTACCAAGGACTTTGCAAAAGAGTTTGCAGTTTCTTTGTCCCTAGCTGATAAGCTTATTGTGTTAGATATATATCCTGCAAGAGAATTGCCAATTGATGGCGTAAATGCTAGAATGTTGTTGCGTTTGTGTACTATTCCAAAAAAAGAAACTTGCAGTAAAAAGATGTTATTAAAAATATTAGAAGAAAAGAATTTAGATGTTTTGATTACACTAGGAGCTGGTGATATTGGAACTTTGGTGCAACCTATAAAACATTTGCTTAATTAATGAAAAAGGTATGGCAAATATTAAAGTGGGGAATGCTATTATCTTTGTTGGTCATTGTTTTGGTGTTTACGAATCAAAAGCAAAATAAGCAAATGGTTTTCTTAAATCAAATAGATATTGAATTGTCAGAAGATAAATTTATGACTGAGCAGATTGCATTAAAATATATTGAACAACATAATTTCAATTTTGACAGTGTTGCTCTTTCGGATTTTTATTTGAACGAATTAGAGATAGCTTTTTTGCAGCATCCTGCTGTTAAAAATTCAGAAGTATTTAGTAATCAAGAGGGTATGATAAGTATTGTCTTGTGGCAAAGAAAAGCAGTACTTCGTATTAAAACAGATATTAATGATTATTACTTGGATGAGCATGGATTAAAAATGCCTTTGTCAAGTGAATATACACCGAGAGTTTTGGTTGTAACTGGAGATGTAAATGAGTCGCATCATTCTAGTATTTTCAATTTTGTAGAAAGAATAAATAAGGATAAATTCTGGAAATCACAATTTACTCAGGTACATTTTAGCAATAATGAAGTAATTATTATACCTAGGGTAGGAAATCAGAGAATACATTTTGGAACACTTACAGATGTAAATAAAAAATTAGAAAAATTATATCAGTTTTACAAACAAGCAATGCCTGTTAAAGGTTGGCAAACCTATAGTGAGATTAGTTTAGCATATAATAACCAAATTGTTTGTACAAAAAAATAAGAAATGGAAGAAAGCAATCGACATATAAATACAGGAGAATACATGGTTGGCCTTGATATTGGTACTACCAAAATCTCTGTTATGATTGGTAGGAAAAATCAGTATGAAAAATTAGAAATATTAGGTACAGGTAGAGCCGTTTCTAACGGAGTAGCTAGAGGAATTGTAGCTAATATTGATAAAACTGTTGACTCAATAAAGGAGGCAATTTGTGAGGCAAAGAAAAAATCAGGAATAGATATTGATGAGGTTTTTGTTGGTATTGCAGGACAGCATATAAAAAGCTTACAGCATAGAGGGGAATTGGTTAGAGATAATATCGAGATCGAGATTGATAAAGCTGATATTGATAAATTAAAATCTAATATGTTTAAACTAATTACTATTCCTGGTGAGGAAGTCATTCATGTTATTCCTCAAGAATACACTGTAGATGGAGAAGATGGAATACAAGATCCTAAAGGAATGGCTGGTGTAAAATTAGAGGCAAACTTTCATGTGATTACTGCTCAAGTTGGTGCTGTGCGAAACATAATAAGGTGTGTGGAAAAAGCTGGATTAACTCCTAAAGAATTAGTGCTAGAACCTTTTGCTTCGGCAGTTGCTACTTTGGATGAAGATGAGTTAAGAGAAGGAGTTGCTTTGGTAGATATTGGAGGAGGAACAACCGATGTTGCTATTTTTTTAGATAATATTATTCGTCATACTGCAGTAATTCCTTTTGGTGGAAATGTAATTACTAAGGATATTAAAACGGGATTGTCTATTTTAGAAAAGCAGGCTGAGTTGCTGAAAGTAAAATTTGGTTCAGCAATGTACACAGAGGATCAGGAAAATGTAATGGTTTCCATTCCGGGTTTAAGAGGAAGAGAGCCAAAGGAAATAGCAGTAAAAAACTTATCAGAGATTATAGGTGCTCGTTACAAAGAGATTATTGATTTGGTATATCATCAGATTAAAGTTTCTGGTTTTGAAAATAAATTGATGACAGGAATAGTAATTACTGGAGGTGGCGCGCAGATAAGAAACCTAAAGCAGTTAGTTGCTTTTGTTACAGGAAAGGAAACGCG
>CATIQX010000175.1 GCA_949531795.1 Cryomorphaceae bacterium
GACGCTCAAAGTCTCAGGTTATTTTAAGAAGTTGCCGCGTATTAATCATAACTTAATGACTGGATAGTTCAATTAATTTAATCGTTATTTCTTGGGATATTTGTAAATGATATTAATCAATTTTTTAGTTTGTTCATTTAAACTGTTTATAATAGACATATTCAGGGTTGTATTCCTTATCGAACTTCTCTTCACTCATAAGTAACATTTGAATTAATGCAATCAAATTGATAATAGGGACAATAACCGTCAAACAAAGTATAATTGATAGTATGGTATACCCAGGAGCCTTTAGGTATGCCCACTGAAACCCTAGTAAGGGAAGCGCAAGTAATATGGCTGTTTTCTTTATTTTTTTATTTTCTTTAGTTCTTTTTAGGCTTTCAGTTATGTGGTTTTTTATGTCACCATTAAATTTATCTATTAGTCTAACGAATTCATTTCGTCTTTCCTCAAGAAATTCAATGCTTTTATCTTCAAAGTCGTCATCTATTAAAGAGCTTCCATGATCGAATTTATCATTGTATTGATCTATAAGCTCTGTAATATCATTTAATTCATTTAAGGTATTGTTACCATCAAACTCGATGTTAGATATTATTACATCTGTAATATCTATTAATCTTGATGCATTTGCCTTGTTAGTTGAAACAAATTTTATCTTTTGAACTTCTTTAATTGCTTTCACAATTGCACTGTCAGAGGGCTTAATTCTGCCTGAATAATCACTAATACCCCGAACAATGTATGAGTTTGCGCCTTTTAAAATTGAGTTTGCACCGGCTCGCCCAAATTCTCTACCAAATTGTCGTGCGGCACCGCTAACTACATCATTTAAAATGTTCATTTAGTTGTTTTTAATTAACTTAAGAAGCAACGGCTCATGTTCTAAAAGTACAACTTTAATGATTCAATAGGACTTTGAATTGTTCTATGAAACTACTACTTGACCTCGCTAATCCTTTATCAGCTTAAATTCTTCGATTATACCCTCAGTATAAACCTTTATAGAGTACAATCCTTTAGGTTGACGTTCAAGGTCAATTATATTTGAATTAGAGGTTAATATCAACCTTCCTGTAGCATCAAATACCACCGCCTTTTGAAACTGTTTAGCGTCTATTGTAACAATGCCGTTTGTGGGGTTAGGGTATAATTTTATTTCTGAGTTGTTTACTAAATCACTTTCAATACTTACATTCTGAATCAAAAAGCAATCTGAGGTATCTCTGCAGGCTCCTTTTGACACTTCAACCGCATATGAACCATTAGAAGTAGGAGCAAATATCATAGATGTTCCATTTGCAACTTTTGAAAAATTAAAATCACAGCTTAACCACTGATAATAGGATGCGCTATCATGACTAATTAATTTATCGCCATCGTAATAAGAAACCGAATTATCAAGCGGATTAATTGTTAAGTCGTAACTAATGATACTATCACATCCTAAGTGATTTGAAATAGTATCAGAGTAAATACCTGTGGCATTAAAATACATTCCAGATAAAGAAAA
>CATIQX010000176.1 GCA_949531795.1 Cryomorphaceae bacterium
ATTAGTGACGTTAATATTTTAATTTATAATCTAAAAAGATAAGCCTAAACCAATATTACCAATTATCAATCCATTAGAGCTTATTCCAGGTATTGAAGGTAAATCTTCAGAAAATGTTTCTGTAATACCCCCTGATGTAGCTGTAAAATTAAGACTGTCAGGTATAGTGCCTATTCCATAACCAACTTCAAGTCTGACATATATTAATCCTCCAGTTTTAAATCCCAATTTAAAATTAAATGAATTAATGTCCAAATTTGTAGTAGCATTGCCTTTGAGTGAAACTCCATTTTCTTCAAATTCCAAATCTTTGAATGTAAATTCATTCGTTAACTTTCCACTTCCAGCACCTATGTATAGACCTTTACCTTTTTTGTTTATATAAAAATTTAATCCATATTCTATATATTTCATATTCGCTTCTGTATTATCAATATCTAAATTAAATGACCCATAATCTATATACGGAGCAAAGTGATTATTTAGAATAGGTAAAACGAATTCTCCGTTCACAGATAAAATGTTTGGTGCTCCTACTTTGACTCCAAAAGAGAACTTTTTTGTCTTTGTAAGACTATCCATTTGAATATCTTGTGCTAAAATAGTGTTGGCAAATATTAATAATATTACTAAAAGTATTTTTTTCATTTAATTGATTTAAGATTAATAATATGCGAATATAAAAAAATCTACACTATCTCTACTGCATATTTTTCTTCCTGAACTTAATTAGTAGCTTATTTCATTCTTGGTAAAGTGAATTGTAAGCCAGAACCTACTCAAGAGGATATATGCCTGTGGTTTAATTACAAGTACCCCAAACAGGCTTGTTAGCATCTGTAAGCGCGGATCTAGTTGTAGTGAAATCGTTAGGTTCAGATGTTATATTATTTACACACCATCCTGTTAAATCTTTATTAAAACTATCTGCATTTCTAAACATAGCAGACATATCAGTTACATTAGAAACATCCCAATTACCTATATCTTCATTAAAATCTTCATCTTCAAAAAACATAGCAGACATATTAGTAATATTTGAAACATCCCAACCACCTATGTTTTGATTAAATCTTCTAGTGTATTTAAACATATTATTCATGTTATTCGCATTAGAAACATCCCAACCACTAATGTCTTGATTAAAATATTGAGCTACTAAAAATAAACCCGTCATATTTATAACGTTACTTACATCCCAATTACCTATATTTTGATTAAATACTGTTGCATTATAAAAAAGTTCTGTCATATTGGTCACATTTGAAGTATCCAAAAAACCAATGGTAGTTTTAAATGAGTTTTTATCTTTAAAAAGTTGAGACATATTAGTAACCAGTGTCGTACACAAATTCACATTTCCATTTGCGATTTGACCTGCAATAGTTGAGTTGTTAACTGCTGTATAAGTAGTTCCATTAATTAAAGCTGTTTCTCCAGCAGTTGCATTAGCACATTTACACGTTCCCCCGTCAAAAGCTATGTTACTTGTAGTAGTTCCACCAGTCGTAGTTCCACCTGTATTCGTAACTGGAGGCACATTAACAGTTACCCCAATACTTTGTGATATTTCATTGCAACCTCCACTACTTAAAGTTGTAATAGTTCCGCTGTATGTTCCTGCTGCGGTAAAAGTTTTATTAATGGTAACAGTATTTCCTGATTGAGTGTAGGGCAGACCTGTAATTGTTAAACTGGATATTGCTCCTCCATATGTTAGAACTATTGGGGTCATATTATTCCCTAAATTAATAGTTTGATTATAAGAACCTGAGTCAAGAGTCAAAGAAGGAGAACTTTGATTCTTACTCAAAGTAACCGTTTGTGATACTTGACTACAATTTACATTTCCATCTGTTGTAAATACTGAAAAACTATAGGTACTGTTTGTGAAAACTGGAGTCCCAGAAATAGTTAATATTCCACTATTAATACTAGATTGTAATCCAGATGGTAATGTTCCAACATTATTTGAGTTAAGAATGTATATAGTCGTACCAGTACCTCCAAATTCATAGACTAAAGACTCCATTGCATCACCATCACATAGGGTCTGGCTAGATGTTCCAGATGTAAGAGATAGCGAAGGACAATCACATTCTAATTCAAAGCTAGTAGTGCTATCGTATATCCATCCAG
>CATIQX010000177.1 GCA_949531795.1 Cryomorphaceae bacterium
TAAGATAAATATTAGTAAAAACCATAATCGCCAAAGCGAACTTAAAAGATACCCGAGCCATTTCATATTGCAAAGATAAAAATCCTATTTTTACAACATCAAAATTTTAAAATAGAATGGCAAGAATATTAACAGGAATACAAAGTACAGGTACGCCACATCTAGGAAATTTATTAGGAGCCATCATTCCGGCTATTGACTTATCAAAAAATAAAAAAAATGAAAGTTTATTTTTTATTGCTGATTTGCATTCTTTTACTACTATTCGTGATGCAGCTCAGTTGCGAGAAAATACTTATGCGACTGCAGCAGCTTGGTTGGCTTTTGGTTTTAATACAGAAAGTAATATTTTTTATAGACAATCAGATGTAAATCAGGTGTGTGAATTAACTTGGTATTTAAACTGTTTTTCTCCATTCCAACGATTACAATTAGCTCATTCTTTTAAAGATAAGTCAGATAAAATTTCTGAAGTAAATGCAGGTCTATTTATTTATCCAGTTCTAATGGCAGCTGATATTTTATTGTATGATGCAAATATTGTTCCTGTAGGAAAGGACCAAGTTCAGCATTTAGAGATTACAAGAGATATAGCTTCTAGATTTAATCATAAATACCCCAACTCATTTGTTATACCTGAAACTAAAGTAGATGAAAGAGTGATGATAGTTCCAGGAACAGATGGGCGAAAAATGAGTAAATCTTATAATAACTTTATTGATATTTTTCTCCCTGATAAGAAACTAAGAAAGCAAATAATGGGTATTAAAACCGATTCTACTCCTATGGAAGATAAGAAGGATGCAGAGGTTTGTAATGTCTATAAAATATACAAATTGCTTTCAACAGAAGAACAGGCAACTGCTTTATTTGAAAAATATGCGGCAGGTAATTATGGCTATGGACATGCTAAGCTAGAGCTTTTTGAATTGATTTGTGACACATACTCATTAGAGAGAGAGAGGTTTAATTACTTAATGGAAAACAAAACATTAATTGATAAAGAATTAGAGAGGGGAGCAGTAAAGGCAAGAGTCATAGCTAAAGAGGTGCTTTCAAGAGTTAGAAAAAATATAGGCTATTAATAATGCAGATTGATCAGAAAATTATTCATTTTTTAAATGAACATCATTTACTGACTTTGGCAACTAGCCAAAACAATAAGCCATATTGCTGTAATCTCTTTTATGTATATGATCAAGTGAGTAATCAGCTTATTTTTTCTACAGAGACAAAAACCAAGCATGCTCAAGATTTTATCACGAATACTAATGTTGCAGGCAGTGTTGCTTTAGAAACTAAAGAGGTTAGTAAAATACAAGGTGTTCAATTACTTGGTACTATACAGGAATTAAAAGGAGAGCCCTTAAAAATTGCTAAAGAACAATACATTAAAGCCTTTTCTTATGCTGCTAATATGGATGTACATCTTTGGGCTATGCCTCTCAATTTTATAAAAATGACCCACAATAAATTGGGTTTTGGTAAGAAGTTAATTTGGGAAAAATAATTATCTTATTCAAGCCATTCAATATCTAAAGTCATATCTATTCCATTACTTGTGATGTTGATTTCATCTCCACCATTACTAATAGACTCATTTGGGATAAAGCTACAGGGCCCAATAAGTTCATTTTCTCCTACTCCTCCAATTTGATCGTTATCATAAATTTCTATAGTATATTCTTCTGAAAGATTAGTTATAATGTAGGGTAAACTCTCCGTAAAAAATATTGGAAATGATTCTATATTATCTTGAGAACTTGATGAAATAATATCCCCAGCTCCTTGTTTTAGAACATAAAAAACATCTGGATTTTCTGAACCGAATAAACCAATATCCCAATTAGACCCATTATTAGTCATAGGCATTGAATGAATTGTAATTCTAGATAATTTTAATGCAGAAGGAGGGTACCCACATGATTCGTCATCAACAGTTGCTTCGGGGTTATAATTTGTAGCTGTAGAATCCATACATCCTTCTACTTCAGCATACTCACATGATCCGTCATCAACAGTTGCTGTTGCAAGGAAGTTTGTGGCAATCGTATCTGTACATCCCTCAACTAAAGAAGAACTGGTTGTGTTAGTATTGGGTTTATCATCTTCCTTTTTACAAGCAAAAATTAAAGCAGTAAGCGTAAGTACAAGTAGTATTTTTTTCATCAGAATTAATTTTTACAAATATATGAAAAGTACATTATCGATTTTTGTATTTTTCAAAAAGCTCTTTTTGATGGTTGTTTAGGTCAACAGTAACTCCTTGTATATATGCCTTTTCAATATTATTTGTGCGCATATCTAAAGCGTCACCACTACTTATAAAAAAAGTAGCATCTTTTCCTTTTTCAATAGAGCCACAGTACTTATCTATGCCGAGAATTTTGGCAGTGTTTAAACTAATACTACTAATTGCTTTTTCATAATCTAATCCGTAAGCTACAGCAGTTCCTGCACTAAAAGGAAGATTTCTAGCTCCCATTGCTTCCATATCTCCCGCGTAACTTAGGCAGAATAAAATTCCGGATTCTTGTAATTTTGAAGCTTGGGTAAATGGCTGGTCTATTGGGCTGCCCACTTTGCTTGGGAGCCTATGTACTCTGTTAAGGATAAGTGATATATTATTTTCTTTTAATTCGTCCACAATTTTAAGAGCATCTTCAGCTCCTATTATTACTGTTTTAGTAATAGAAAATTCATTCGTAAACGATATAGCATCTAACATATCGCTTGCATTGTTAGCATGTATGTAAAGTGTTTTATTTCCGTTAAATAATCCTTTCATACTTTCCATTCTTAAGTCCATTAAATTAGAGGATTTAGCATAAGAATTTGCTTTTGTGAAAAATATTTTTAATGTATTAATGCTCTCGTTATATTTCTCATTTTCTTTTGTATTTCCAGGTTCTGCCCACCAACCACTTTTGTAGAAGGATGAAGGCCAGTTCAAGTGTATTCCATCATCTATTTTTAAAGCCGCATCTTCCCAATTCCACCCTGCTAAATGCATTACTGAAGATTGTCCAGAAATTGTTCCTCCTCTTGGCGTTACCTGAGCAATAAGAACACCGTTACTTCTTACTGTCTTGACTATTTTAGAATCAGTATTATAAGCAATTAGGGTGCGGACATTAGGATTTATTGATCCTGTTTCTCTGTAATCATTTGAGGCACGAACAGCATCAATTTCAGTTATTCCTAAAGTTGTGTTAGGGATAATAAATGCAGGATATAGATGCTTTCCGTGTACACGATAAATGGTATCAAAAGCACTTGGGTCAATACGGATCCTTGTTGCGTCAGCAACCATATCAATTTTACCATTTAACATACTAATAGCAGAATTTTCAATTTTTTCTCCATTCCCTAAATGGGCAGTTGCTCCCATAAATAGAGTAGGTTTCTGTGCTTGTACAGCTATTGTAATCAATAGTGTAAAAAGAAGGTGTAAATATTTTTTATTCATCATATTCAGTATCACAATGGTATAGTTTTTCAATAGTAGGTTCGGGTTTTTGTTTTTTACCTCCAGTTGCATCTTCACTCATTTTCTGTATGATGCGCATGCGTTCTAATCTGTCTCTTTCTCGTAATTTTTTGTCTATTTCAACATCAAAAAGGAGCTTACCATCCACATAAGTTTGTATTACTTTGGCATAAACTGAAAGCGGATTATCCGTCCAAATTACAATGTCTGCATCTTTTCCAATTTTGATACTCCCCATCTTATCATCAATATGCAACAGTTTAGCAGGGTTTAAAGTAACCATCTTCCATGCATCTTCTTCTGAAGTGCCTCCATATTTCACTGCCTTTGCAGCTTCTTGGTTTAATCTTCTTCCCATCTCAGCATCATCAGAATTAATAGCAGTCACCACTCCTGCATTATTAAGTAAAGTTGCATTATAAGGGATGGCATCATTTACTTCAAATTTATAGGCCCACCAATCAGAAAAGGTTGAACCGCCTGCACCATGTTTTTTCATTTTATCTGCGACTTTATAACCTTCCAAAATATGGGTAAAAGTATTAATTGTAAAGCCCATAGAATCCCCAACATGCATCAGCATATTTATCTCGGATTGTATGTATGAATGACAAGTAATAAAGAGCTCGGAATTTAGGATTTCAACCAAAGCATTAAGCTCTAAATCTTCTCTTGGAGGAATTGCCTTCCCTTTTTCATTTTTACTAAGGGCATTAAAATCTTGCCATTTTTTTTGGTATGCTTTTGCTCGGTAAAAGGCGTCATAAAACACTTGTTCTACTCCCATACGAGTTTGCGGAAAACGGATGCGCTCAAAATTTCCCCAATTACTTTGCTTCACATTTTCTCCTAGGGCAAATTTTATAAAACCATCTGCATTTTCTACTTTCATATCTTCTGCCGCACTTCCCCATCTTAATTTAATCATAGCGGCTTGACCTCCAATTGGGTTTGCCGAACCGTGTAAAAGTTGTGAGGCAACAGTACCTCCTGAAAGTTGACGGTAGATATTATGATCATTCGGGTTGATGACATCTCCAATTCTTACTTCAGCACTTACTGCCTGGCTTCCTTCATTAACCCCTCTACTGATGGCAATATGGGAGTGTTCGTCAATTATTCCACTAGTAAGATGTTTGTTAGTAGCATTAATTTGTGTAATCTTTACAGTCTCGGGGAATATTATTAATTCATCTAAATCCTTTCCCAAGGCAATAATCACTCCATTTGAAATAGCAAGATCAGTATTTTCTAAAATCCCTTCTTGCTCATTTGTCCAGATTGTTGCGTTTCTAAAGATGATTTTTTCAGCTTTGGGTGTACTTGTAAAGCCGTGAGCTTTGTTAGGGAACCAAACAGATGGAATTAAACTATCAATTGTTAAAGTAAAGGGTTTTTTAGTCTCTTCAAAAAGAGAATCTCTTTTTAGTTTAAAGTTATAGTAATCTCCAATACTATCTTGATACTTGCCCTGAATATTTCCGTCATGAAATCTGGCAAAAGCTCTAAATGCACCATTTTTAGTACTAATATTAACATTACCTCCTTCTAAATTTGTTGTAAGTGCAAGGGAATCTAAAGCAAACATAGTCGCTTTTGGTTTTTCCTTACTTCCTGTAATAGAAACCAATTTATTTTCAAATTCTTTATTTATTAAAGTGTAGTAACCTCTTATATCAATCTCTTGTTTCTTATTGATATTGTGCTTTTCTCCAACGTTCCAGTTTTCGTAAATTTCACCATTCTCAAAAATATCTTTAGAGGCAATAAAGAAATTGGCTAAATATCCGCTTTCTAAACTCCCAATTTTATGATCCATTGAAATAAGCTGTGCGGGAGTAGTGGTAAGTGCGGCAAGTGCATCTTGCTTGCTAAGTCCTTTTTTAACGGCTAGTCGTAAATTAGTTATAAAATTACTTTCCTTATCTAATCCAGAAGAAGTAATGCAAAACTCAACTTCATTTTTAGCGAGTATACTAGGGTTGAATGGGGCAGTTTCCCAATCCTTTAGTTTGTGTAGACTAATCCATTCTGCTGTTTCGGGGTTATCTACATCATAGGAATTAGGAAAATTAAGCGGAATAATTATTGGAAATTTAGTGTCAGCTACTTCCTCAATTCTAATGTATTCTTTTCCATTTCCTTTTATTATAAAATCAATTTCAAACTCATTTGCAATTTGATACACTCGGCTATAATCTAACTCATCATTTACTGCAAAAATATTAGGTAATTCTTGGTTATTATTGACAGCAGCATATGAGAGGTTAGTTTGATTATCCTGTGCAGAATACCATTCAGCATCCAAAAATGTTTGTCTAATTAAGGCAATACTTCCCATTAAGGAAGAAGGGTTTTTTTGTTTTGACACTCCTTTTTTAAAGGAAAAATAATTTGCTGCTTTTGGCAGAATTATATTTTCATGTTCGCTTTTTTCTGAAAGTAGCACCAAAGACCCCGTACCTCTTAATATGCCATCTTGTGCATGAGAAAGTACTGCTCCAAAGCCATTTTTAAGGTAAGCTTCAGCTGATTTTTTATCCGAAACAAACTCTCTGCTTGCGTCTATTTCAGGATGAATAGCTTCATTCCAATGGTAAGCACCAGCTTTATTGCTTTCGTACTGTGGACGATAATTGTATTGCCCTTTTTTAGCTTTTTTCAAGCCATAATCTGAATATAAGTCAATAAATGAAGGGTAGATATAATCGCCTTTTAAATCATGAATAATTGCCCCAACTGGGATGTTCAAACTTGTATCTACTGCAATGATTTTATTCCCCTTTATAATTAGTATTCCGTTGTCTATTTCACTGGAAGGGTTTAAAATAATATGGGCATTGGTAAAGACATGAATAGGTTCAAAATTCTGAGCCACTCCATTATTAGAAAAAGTTTCTTGAGCTAAAATGGTATAAAAACTTAGGATAGTAAAAAGGATGGTAAGTCGTAGTCTCATTTGAAAGGGATAATAATAAAGCCGTGAAATTAGCAAATTAACTTGAAATTTATTTGTTTATTTGTCAATAAAAATATTTTTATATGACTGCACAAAAAATGAACTTAATTAACGCATTAACTTTGATATCACTTGGTTTATGGGGCTATATTGATGTTAGTAATTATAAATTAGCTACAATTGTTTCATTTGAACATTGGACTGCACTGATTACTGTTTTATTTGGAATTATTTTATTGTTGTGTAATAAAGGAATTCAGAATAGTAACAAAGCTATTGCGCATGTTGCTGTTGTATTAACACTATTAGTTCTAATTGCTCTTGTGGGGAAAAGACTACCTATATCTATAGATCAAGGGGGTGTTGGACTATTTCGTGTTTTAGCAATGAGTTTATGTTCTTTCATTGCTTTTATTGCGTTTATTAGAAGTTTTATAGAAAATAGAAAAAAGGCATCATAGCCATTTGTTAACCTACTTTAATAATTAATGGAAAAAGCCGTACTAATTGGTTTAATTACCCCTGATGTAACGAAAGAGCAAGCATACGAATATTTGGATGAACTTTCTTTCTTGGCTGATACCGCAGGAGCAAAACCAGTTCGAAATTTTACTCAAAAATTACCCCATCCAGATAATAAAACATTCTTAGGAAAAGGAAAAATTGAGGAAGTGCGACTTTATGCAGAAGAAAATGAAATAAAGCTTATTATTTTTGATGATGATTTAAGTCCTTCACAAATAAGAAATATTGAGAAAATTTTTGGAGAGGATACCAAAATATTAGATAGAAGTAATCTGATATTAGATATTTTTGCAAGTAGGGCGCAAACTGCACAAGCTCGTACGCAAGTTGAGTTGGCACAATACCAATATTTATTACCAAGACTTACAAGAATGTGGACTCACCTTGAACGACAAAAAGGGGGGATAGGAATGAGAGGGCCTGGAGAAACACAAATTGAAACTGATAGAAGGATTATTAAAGATAAAATTGCGCTGTTAAAAAAGAAGTTAGAAAAAATTGATAAGCAAAGTTTTACGCGTAGGAAAGGTAGGCAAGATATGATAAGAGTTGCCTTAGTTGGGTATACCAATACGGGAAAATCAACCTTAATGAATACCTTAGCAAAGTCAGATATTTTTGCGGAAAACAAATTATTTGCTACTTTGGATACTACTGTAAGAAAAGTGGTAATTGGTAATTTACCTTTTTTACTAACTGATACTGTCGGCTTTATTCGTAAGCTCCCTCATCAGTTGGTGGAAAGTTTTAAGTCAACTTTGGATGAAGTGAGAGAATCAGACTTACTGGTGCATGTGGTAGATATTTCAAACCCTAAATTTGAAGAACAAATAGAAATAGTAAACAAAACCATTATAGAACTTGGGGTAACTGACAAACCTATTTTAATTGTATTTAATAAAATTGATGCTTATACTTTCACTCAAAAAGAAGAAGATGATTTAGGACCAATACTTCCTGAAAATATCTCTTTAGAAGAATTGCAAAAAACTTGGATGGCAAAATTAGATGAAGAAAGTATATTTATTTCAGCTTTAAATAAAACTCATTTTAATGATCTAAAGGACTTGCTCTATGATAAAATTAAGCAATTACATGAGGTGAGGTATCCTTACAACAACTTCCTTTACTAAACAAAAGATTGTAGTTCGGAAAGCTTTTTATAATGTCCGTTTTGAGCAATAAGTTCTTGGTGAGTACCTCTTTCAATAATGCTGCCGTTTTCTAAAACTAGAATCTCATCCGCATTTTGTATAGTAGATAACCTATGCGCAATTACTAGTGATGTGCGAGAATGCATCAATTTATCTAAAGCATCCTGTACTAAGCGTTCCGATTCTGTGTCTAATGAAGAAGTAGCTTCATCCAGAATTAATATTTCAGGGTTTTTAAGGATTGCCCTAGCAATACTTAGTCTTTGTTTTTGCCCTCCAGAGAGTTTATTACCACTATCACCAATATTGGTGCTATACCCATTTTCTGTAGCTTTAATAAACTCATGTGCATTTGCTATCTTGGCTGCTTCTTTTACTTCATGTTCGCTTGCATTAACATTTCCTAAACGTATATTGTTGAAAATAGTATCGTTAAACAAAATAGAGTCTTGACTTACGATTCCCATTAAAGAACGCAAATCGTTCAAAGCAATTTCTTTTATATTATTGTTGTCAATAAGGATTTCACCTTTATTAATGTCGTAAAATCGGGCTAATAAATCTGCTAAAGTAGATTTACCACTTCCTGATTGCCCAACTAAAGCAACCACTTTTCCTTTACCAATGGAAAAATTAATATCCTTTAGTACTTCTTGCTTCTCATATGAAAAAGTAAGGTTTTTAAATTCAATTTGGTTATTGAGCAGTTTAATATGTTTTGGGTTTTTAGCTTCAATAATTTCATTTTCAGCATCCAGTATTTCATAGATCCTCTGTGCAGAGGCACTTCCTTTCTGTATGTGATAATATGAAGTAGTTAAGGATTTAGCAGGTGGGATGATTTGAGAAAAGATAAGAATATAGCCAATAAACTCTTGAGCAGTAAGTGCGCTATTATCACTCAATACTAGCTGACCGCCAAACCACATAACAATAACCATAACAATAGTACTCAAAAACTCGCTCATTGGAGAGGAAAGGTCTTTTTTCCTTAATAATTTTGTCATGATACTGTTATATTCAAAACTATCTTTTTCAAAGTTTCTATTGATATGAGCTTCCGCATTAAATGCTTTTATGATTCGTAATCCGGAAATATTTTCATCAATAATAGACAGTAAATCCCCCATTTTTTTTTGTCCTTTATCGGATGATTTTTTAAGTGATCTACCTATGAGTCCAATAACAATCCCAGTAACAGGAAATAGTATGACTACAAATATAGTAAGCTGTGGGCTTATAACTATTAATGTTGCTAAGTAGAGAATTATGTTTAAAGGATCCTTAAATAACATTTCTAATGAACTCATAATTGACCATTCTATTTCCACAAGATCAGAAGTCATACGAGCCGTGATATCTCCTTTTCTCTTTTCAGTAAAAAAAGGAAGTGGCAAGGATATTACTTTTTTATGTAAGTCCATGCGCATGTCGTGGACAACTCCGTTACGAACAGGTGTTAGAAAATAAAGTGATAAATAACGAAATAGATTTCTAAAAAAGAAGGTGACTAGCACTAAAATACAAATGAAAAATAAGGCTTCTACTTTTCCTTTTTCGTCAACAATTGAGCTTATAATGGCGTAAAAGTTTTCTTTTAATGCGGTCGCGTTAAGACTTAACGGGGGTGGGTTATATACTTTTTCTTGCGTTTCAAAAAGTATTCCTAAGAATGGAACAACCATTGTTAAGGAAAATAAAGAAAATAAAACACTTAATACATTGAAAAGAATATTCATTAGAGCAAACGGCAAGTAAGGCTTTATGTATTTTAATATTCGCAAGAAATATTCCATTTGGTAAAGATAAGAAAGGATTCCCTATTTTTGCACTTATGGAATCAACAAGACAAAAAAAGGTATCGCGTTTAATTCAGAAAGAACTTTCTGTAATTTTTCAGCAGAATACACAAGAAATTTTAGGCAATATAATGGTGAGTTTAACTATAGTTCGTATTTCTCCTGATCTGGCAGATGCTAATATTTTTCTAAGTATTTTTCCTGTTGATGATCCAGAAGCAGCACTAAAAATAATTAAAAGCAATACGGTAATGATTCGTAAAAAACTTGGCGAAAGTGTAAGGAATCAATTACGTATTGTACCAAATCTTCAATTTCATTTGGATGATTCAGCTGCCTATTCTGAAGAGATTGAACGATTATTGAAAAAATAAACCTGAATGAATTTCCCATTTTTTATTGCTAAACGCTATTTTTCAACTAATCAAAGTAGCAATTTTGTTCATATAATTTCTTGGGTTTCTCTTTGTGGAGTTGCTATTGGTACCGCTGCACTTATTTTGGTTTTATCCGTTTTTAATGGTTTTGAGGATTTGGTTTTAAGTATGTATAATTCTTTTGATCCACATTTGAAAATTACTTCTTCTGAAGGTAAAACTTTTAATCCAACTGAGGCCAACACCTTATTACTTACTTTTGATGAAATAGAAAACTCTGCTTTGGTATTAGAGGAAAAAGTACTCTTAAAATATCAAGATAAGGAATATATAGCTACTGCAAAGGGTGTAAGTGAGGAGTATTTGGAACTTACCAATTTTAATTCCCTACTAATTGATGGTGAGTATATTAATAGTTTTGAAAGCAATAATGTAGCTGTTGTAGGTAGGGGGGTTGCCTACCATTTGTCTATGGGAATTGGTTCTATGTTTGATCAATTGAGTATATTTATACCAAATAGAAATAATGCAACATTATTGAATCCATCTACTGCTTTTAAGCAATCGGCAGTGCTGCCAGTTGGTGTTTTTGGAGTACAAGCAGATATAGATGCTGCATATATTATTACCCCCTTATTATTTATACAGGATTTAGCAAAACGGAATAATGCAGTTACATCAATTGAAATAAATCTCAAAGATGCAGGTCAGATGATTGCTCTTCAAGAGCAGTTACAAAAAGTGCTAGGCCATAATTACTTTGTTGAAAATCGCTTTCAGCAACAAGAATTTCTTTATAAAATATTGAATACTGAAAAGCTAGCTGTTTTCTTTATACTCACTTTTATTATGATAATTGCTACTTTTAATATTATCGGTTCGCTTAGTATGCTCATGTTAGATAAGAAAAAAACTATCCATACTTTAAGGAGTTTGGGTTGCACAGTACAAGATATTCAATCTCTCTTTTTCAAAAAGAGTATGCTTACAATAATCTTAGGAATAGGTATAGGACTTTTTTGTGGTTTGGGACTTGCTTTTTTACAACAAACTTTTGGTTTCATAAGTATTGGTGGGGGTAGTTTTGTAATTAATACTTACCCTGTCGCTATTGTGTTTAATGATGTGTTATTAGTTAGTATCACTGTATTTGTAATTGGAATATTAGCCTCTTGGTATCCTGCAAAATTGCTTAGCAGAAAACTCTTTAAAAAATAATCTCAGCAAACTTATTTGCTACATCATCTAAAATTGCATGTACTTCTTCGGGGTTGTCGCTTGTCACCATTTTTATGCGGTAATCCTTAAAGTGAGGAATACCTTTAAAATAATTAGTGTAGTGGCGTTTCATTTCTGCAATTCCAAGTATTTGACCTTTCCATTCAATAGAATGTTTTAGATGTTGCTTGCATGCAATTACCCTATCTGCAATATTCGGTGGAGCCAAGTGCTCTCCTGTGTTTAAGTAATGTTTTATCTCGTTAAAAATCCATGGATACCCGATAGCGGCACGCCCGATCATTACTCCATCTACTCCATATTTATTTTTTACTTCAGCTACTTTTTCAGGTGAATTTACATCTCCATTTCCAAAAATAGGAATGTGCATTCTAGGATTATTTTTTACATCACCAATTAAAGTCCAATCAGCATCTCCTTTATACATTTGTTTACGGGTACGACCGTGAATTGATAGTGCTTGAATACCTACATCTTGTAGTTGTTCAGCAACCTCAACTATGTATTTTGTATTGTCATCCCAACCTAAGCGTGTTTTTACAGTTACAGGAAGGTCTGTAGCTCTTACAATTTCTTTGGTCATAGCTATCATCTTTGGTATATCAAGTAATATTCCAGCTCCAGCTCCCTTTTTAGCTACTTTTTTTACTGGGCAACCAAAGTTTATGTCAATGAACTCAGGTTTTGCAGCAGCACATATTTCAGTAGCTTGTCTCATGGATTCAATGTCATAACCAAATATTTGTATTCCAATTGGTCGTTCAAAATCATAGATATCCAACTTCATTACGCTCTTATCAGCGTCACGAATTAAACCTTCTGATGAGATGAATTCTGTATACATTACATCGGCACCATTTTGTTTACATAAAGCACGAAAAGGCGGATCACTAACATCCTCCATTGGTGCTAATAATAAAGGGAATTCTCCTACATCAATATTTCCTATCTTTACGCCCATATTTCGCAAAAATACACAATAATGAGATTAAAAGGTATATTTAAAGAGAAGTCATCTGCTAGTAAATTAGTAGTTTTATTTCTAATTGTTCTAGTATCAGTTCTTTTACACACTTCCCTGGCCCAGGTAATGATTTTTTTATTTACTAACGTATCTCTAATTGCAGTAGGTATGATGCAATTTACCAATCAATCTGAAATAGATGCAGTTAAATTTATACAGATGTTTAGTGCAATAGGTTTATTTATCACACCTACTTTGCTGTATGCCTATTTATGTGATTTTGATTTAAAGTTAAAGTTAAATTTTAACCGGCAAACGCTAATGTTGGCTATTACTATTATGATTTTGATTAATCCTTTTATTGCTTTTATTTACGAATGGAATTTGAGTTTTAATATTCCTGATTGGATGATGGTATTCGATAATAATGCAGAAAAGATTACCAAATACTTTTTAAAAATGAATACGCTTGGCGATTTGTTTTTCAATTTACTAGTGATGGCCATTATACCAGCAATAGGTGAGGAGCTTTTGTTTAGAGGCTATTTGCAACAAAAGATGACCAAGTGGTTAGGGAAACCACATGTGGCAATTATTGTTACCGCTTTTCTGTTTAGTGCAATCCACATGCAGTTTCAGGGGTTTTTACCAAGATTTGCTTTAGGGCTAGTTCTGGGATACTTATTTTATTGGAGTGGATCTCTTTGGTTGCCTATTATAGCACATTTTTTAAATAATGCTATCGCTGTAACATTTGCCTATCCTATTTTTTCTAACTATGCTTACTTTAGTCAAAATACTGCAAGCTGGCAGGAGGCTTTTTTTAGTTTTATGGCAGTAGTGCTTTTGGCTTTCCTCCTTCATAAAAATTTGAGCATAAAAAAAGGCTGATTAATCAGCCTTTTTTAAAATCTATTACTAGTTTTTAATAATCTCCTTTTCTAGTAGAATAATTAATTTTTAGGGCATTTGCTTTTCTAAGTTCTTGTTTTACATCAGTAATAATTCCCATTCTAACGGTTTCATCTGCCTTAATAGAAGTAGTCATGTAAGGGATTTCTTTTTCGTCTCTTGCTTCGCGCTCTGTAGCAATAAATTCTTGTATTTCACTAACCTCTGCAAAAGCATCATTTAATTGAATACGAGCAGCACTACCATAAGAAGCTTGCATTCTTTTAACTGGTGATCCAATATAAATATAGCTTACTAATGATTTCTTTTCCATTTTTTTTATCTCAGTAGCTTTTGGTGTTAGTACATCAACAAACAATGTTGTTTCACGCATAACTGTAGTTACCATGAAAAAGAAAAGTAACATAAAAACAATATCTGGTAATGATGCAGTTGATATAGCTGGCATTCCTTTTTTACCTCCTTTTCTGAATTTACTCATTATGAATCTCCTCCTATATTTTTGGGTTCCGCTTCAGATATTTTCTGAGGGTACATTTTTCTAATTTCCTTTTTTTGCGTTTTATTTAAATTAGCATAACGTTCGCCAAATTTATTAAATGCTGCTTTATTCCTTAATTCATTGTAAGCTGCAGCAAGTTCGTTTTGCACACGAATATATGTCATGTACTCAGTCCCTCGATCATTTTGTAATGAAATAATTGCCTTTTCTGGGTTTTCTGATGAATTGGCATCTCTTCCGTTATTATCAATAAACTCCTTTGCTCCATCTCTTAATTGTGAAATATCCATTAACTCTCCTTCAACTAATAATTGATTGTTAGTGTTAATCAATACTACATAAATATTTTTAGCATGAATTTGTGGATCCTCTTCTTGTAATTCTTCTTCAGGCATAGGTGGTAGTTTACGCGCAATACCCGTATCTACATCCATTGTTGTAGTTACCAAGAAAAAGATAAGTAGTAAGAAAGCAATGTCAGCCATTGACCCTGCATTAATTTCGGGTAACCCTCTTCTTGAACTAGCCATTATTTAGTAAATGCTTTTGATAGTTCAGCATATAAAACTGCACCTATTGCACCTATAGCTAATATGTAAAATGTAGTTAATCCCATACCCACTTGTTTTGCAGTTGAAGCTGTAATTTCATATTTTTCATATGAACCTAACACTTCATCAGAAGCTGTAAGGTAGGATATAAGAATTATAACTAAAAGACCACCAATAGTGTATAGTGTTTTTTTTGCATTGTTAGTTTTCTGCATCATTTGTTTGATGCCGAAACCAATTGCTGCAATTGCTGCAGAACCGACCATTAAGTAGGTTAATATAATTCCAATATTAATTAAACTTTCCATGATTATTTATTTTTAACCAATAAGTCAATTAATGAGATAGAAGAGTCTTCCATTGAATTAACAATTGAATCTACTTTTGCAATTAAGTAATTATAGAAAACTTGAAGAATCATTGCTACAATAAGTCCGAATACAGTAGTTAAAAGTGCAACTTTAATACCTCCAGCTACTAGTGATGGAGAAATGTCTCCTGCAGCTTCAATGGCATCAAAGGCTCCAATCATACCAATTACAGTTCCCATAAATCCAAGCATAGGAGCAAGTGCAATAAATAATGAAATCCAAGATAATCCTTTTTCTAAAAGCCCCATCTGTACTGAACCGTAAGCAACAATTGATTTTTCGACCATATCGACTCCTTCATCAGAACGCTCTAGGCCTTGATAGAAAATAGAAGCAACAGGACCTTTTGTATTTCTACAAACTTCTTGTGCAGCTTCAACTCCGCCTGATTTTAAAGCTCCTTCAACATCATTTAAAAGCTTTTCAGTATCAGTAGTTGCCATATTTAAATAGATGATTCTTTCAATCGCTAAAGCTAATCCAAAGATTAGGCATAACAATACTATTCCCATAAATCCAGGACCTCCTTCAATAAATTTTTGTTTAATGATTTGGTGAAAGGATGCAACTTCTTCATTTTCCATAACTTCAGTTACCCCAACTTCTTCTACTTCTTGAACTTGAGTAGTCGTTTCTGTAGTTGTAGGTACGTATTCTTGTGTAGCGATATCAGCTGTGTCTTGTGCGTAAACAGTAAAGGTCACAGATAGAAATAATCCTAAGAGGGCAATTAAGGCGAATTTGTTTTTCATTTTTGTTTAAATTATTAGTGAAATTAAATTTTGTGTTGCAAATTTATAAAAAAATTATAAAGCGGCCTTAAATCTTTTGTTTACTTCCTCCCAGTTGATTACATTGAAGAATGAATTTATATAATCTGGTCTTCTGTTTTGGTAATTTAAGTAGTAAGCATGTTCCCAAACATCTAAACATAAAATAGGAGTACATCCGCATTGGTCATCCATGAGTGGGTTATCTTGGTTTGCGGTTGAACAAACTATAAGTTTCCCTTCTTTTACTCCTAGCCAAGCCCAGCCAGAACCAAATCTTGTACCTGCTGCTGTAGAAAAAGTATTCTTAAATTCTTCAAAAGAACCAAATGACTCATTTATAGCTTCTGCTACTTCTTTTGTTGGTTCGCCCCCTCCGTTAGGGCTCATAATGTTCCAGAATAAAGAGTGGTTAAAATATCCACCGCCATTATTTCTTGCACCACCACTTAATCCTGGAGTTGCGCAAATCTCTTCAATTGATTTCCCCGATAAATCTGTTCCTTCAATTGCATTATTTAAGTTGTTTGTATATCCATTGTGGTGTTTGCTATGGTGAATTTCCATAGTTCTAGCGTCAATATGTGGTTCTAACGCATCATAAGCGTAAGGTAATGTTGGTAATTGGAATGACATAATTTTTTGTTTTTTAGTGGTTTATAATAATATTTGCCAAGCATCTTCTGATTTATCTTGGTTTAATAATTCTTTTGCTAAGATATGTTTTTCTTCTGTATTTTTTTTATCTGTAAGATTAAACTCTTTTTTTACAGGAATATTCTCTGCTGATGCTAAAATTGCAAGATCGTTTCCAGTTAAAATTTTAGAATTTCTAATTTCTTCTGGTAGCTTATCAATTCCCATACCCATTCTTGAAATTGGTTTTGCAATTTCATAAAGCGAATCTTTGGTCGTTTTACCGTACCAATTGGATCCTAATCTGCTAACAATATTTAGTTTGAATGGATTAATAGCATTGTTCTCGTCTAAAATAGATTCATCAATATGCATTTTTAAAACTTCACAAAGCACTAAACTACCTGCACCTCCTTCTTTACCTAAGGCAATTACTTCATTTACTTTACATTCAAAGTTTATTGGCGATTCTTTTATTCTTGAAGGTCTTATTAAGTCTGATTTTATTGCTGTAAATCCTGCTTTTTCAAACTCGTTTGTTTCTTTGTCAAAATCGCAAGAAGCCAAAGAAACTTGCTGAGCAATTTCTTCTGTTACTAATGAAATAACACATTCCTTTACTTGTTGTACATTTTCCAAAGTATGTTTTGAAGTGTTATTTCTCACTCTCCTTACAGGAGAAAAAACCAAGATGGGTGGGTTTATGGAAAATACATTAAAGAAGGAAAAAGGACTTAAATTTTTATTTCCCTCTGAATCAATAGTACTTACAAATGCAATAGGTCTTGGAGTTACTGCAGCAGATAGATATTGATATAAACCTGCTGTTTCTCCTGATTGTATATCTATTGTCTTAATCATTTTTTTAATTTTAATAAGGAGTGTTTACTATTTGACTTTATAATTTTATTGGTTATTTTACCTAACCCTTCAATCTGCATTTCAATCTCATCATTTTCTTTTATCCACCTTTCTTTATAATCATTATTTTTTCTCTTTTCAGTTCCATTTAATTCTAATAAGCAACCTGTGCCGACTGTCCCTGAACCTATTATGTCACCTGGAAAAAGTTCTGCTCCATAAGATGCCCTCTCAATAATCTCAGCAAATGTCCAATTCATATCTTTTGCGTTACCTTTAGATAATAATTCTCCGTTTACATAGCAGCTCATTTGCAAATCGTATTTTTTACCAAAAGGAGTGTTGATGCTTTTACTTTCTAACTCGTTGGGAGTAACTAAATAAGGGCCAATAACATTCGCAAAATCTTTTCCTTTTGCAGGACCTAGGTTTAGCCTCATTTCTTCCATTTGTAGTCTTCTTGCACTTAGATCATTTAAAATGCAAAAGCCTGCAATGTGATTATCAGCATCTTTAGATAGGATATTTTCTCCACCTTTTCCAATCACAATAGCAAATTCTAGCTCGTAATCTAGTCTTTGAAAATGATCAGGCATAAGCTCTATGTCCTGTCTATCTGCAAACATTGCGTTATGATTAGAAAAATAAAATACTGGAAACTCATCAAACTCTGGAATCATCTCTGCACCTCTATTTTTTCTAGAGGTTGCTACATGTTGCTTAAAAGCGTATGCATCTCTAAATGAATTAGGCTTTGGAATGACAGGCAATACAGTAATATCTTCAATATCGTGTTTTAAACAATTGTTATTGCTAATAAAGTTGGCGACTTTATCCTGAAAATCTTCATATTGAATTAGATCTACTAATGTGATATCTCCAAAACAATTATTGAGGTTATAAACTAACTGATTTTGCAATACTCCAATTTGTGGAGTATCCAATTTTTTTATTTTATAAGTTAGGAGTTTCATCTTGGGGCAAAATTATCATTTTTATTTTAGGGATGATATAATTCATGCCTCGTTTATGTTTTTAGTCCTATATTTGCATAAAAATAACAGTATGCCAAGATATCATAAACTAGGAAAAATGCCTCATAAAAGGCATACTACATTTAGAAAGGAGGATGGCAATATCCATTATGAAGAATTATTTGGAACTATCGGTTTTGAAGGGATGTCTTCTCTTTTATATCATTTACATAGACCGACTCAGGTTAAGGATATTAAAAAAGCTTATTCAGTAGCTCCAGAAATTGCAATAGATAAAAACCTACAATCCTACATGTTAAATGGATTTGAAGCTCCTAGAGTTGCAGATCATTTAGAAAGTAGAATTTCTATTATGTTAAATAATGATTTGAATATTTTACTTTCTGCTCCAACTAATTTGGAAGAAGAGTATTTTTATAAAAATACAGATGGGGATGAAGTAGTTTTTGTTCACAAAGGAACAGGTACACTTAGGACTTTTGTAGGTAATATAAAATTTAAGGAGGGAGATTATTTAGTGATTCCAAGAGGAATTATTTATACTATGAAGTTCGACTCTCCAAATAACAGATTATTTATTGTAGAGTCTTATACCCCAGTTTACACTCCGAAAAGATACCGTAATCATTTTGGTCAACTACTTGAAAACTCTCCTTACTGTGAGCGTGATCTAAGAGTGCCAGAAGATTTGGAAACGCATGACGAAAAAGGAGATTTTATCATCAAGATAAAAAAGGAACAAATGATTCATGAGTACACTTACGCATCACATCCTTTTGATGTGGCTGGCTGGGACGGATTTAATTTTCCATATGCATTTTCAATTCATGATTTTGAACCTATTACTGGAAGAGTACATCAGCCACCACCAGTGCACCAAACTTTCGAAACTTCTAGATTTGTAATTTGTTCATTTGTACCTAGAATGTATGATTATCATCCAGAATCTATTCCTGCACCTTATAACCACTCAAACATTGATTCAGATGAGGTTCTTTATTATGTAGATGGGGATTTTATGAGTAGAAATCATGTGGATCAAGGATCAATATCTTTGCATCCTGCAGGAATTCCTCATGGCCCACATCCAGGAGCAGCAGAAAAAAGTATAGGTCAAACAAAAACAGATGAATTAGCTGTAATGGTTGACACATTTGCTCCACTAAAATTAACAAAAGCTGCCGTTGAACTTTCTGATGGCAAGTACCATAAATCATGGTTAGATTAAATAGATAATTAGAATGAGAGAAGATTTAACAAAAATAAATAATACAAGATATACTCTAGAGAAAATTTTTCCAGATGCACAGGATTTCCTACCTCTTTTAGGTACAGATTATGTAGAATTCTATGTTGGAAATGCCAAACAAGCAGCACATTTTTATAAAACTGCTTTAGGATTTCAATCTTTAGCTTATGCAGGCTTAGAAACAGGCGTTACTGATAGAACTTCTTATGTGGTGGCGCAGGGTAAAATACGTTTGGTATTTACCACTCCAATGCCGGGAGAGGATAATGAGATTTTTGATCATATAAAAAAACATGGTGATGGGGTAAAGGTATTAGCCCTTTGGGTGGATGACGCCACAAAAGCTTGGCAAGAAACTACCAAAAGGGGAGCAGAATCTTATTTTTCACCTAAATCAGAAAAAGACGCAGATGGTGAAGTTATTAAATCTGGAATTAAGATTTATGGGGATACAGTTCATATTTTTATCGAGCGTAAAAACTATAAAGGAACCTTTATGCCTGGATATGAAAAATGGGAATCTCATCACAATCCAGAGCCAGTTGGATTAAAATATATTGACCACATGGTTGCTAATGTGGGTTGGAATGAAATGAATATCTGGGAAAAATTCTATAATGATACAATGGGATTTGCTAACCTTATTACTTTTGATGATAAGGATATATCAACTCAATTTACAGCACTTATGAGTAAGGTAATGACAAATGGTAATGGAAGAATTAAGTTTCCTATAAATGAACCTGCAGAGGGTAAAAAGAAATCTCAGATTGAGGAGTATTTAGATTTTTATGACGGCCCGGGGGTTCAGCATATTGCAGTAGCAACAGATGATATTGTAAGTACAGTTTCGGACATGAAAAAAAGAGGAGTAGAGTTCTTATATGTTCCAGGAGCTTATTATGACACTGTAAGAGATAGGGTTGGAGAGATTGCTGAGGATATGGCAATTTTAAAGGAACATGGTATTTTGGTTGATAGAGATGATGAAGGTTATTTACTGCAAATATTTACAAAACCAGTAACGGATAGACCTACCTTATTTTTTGAGATTATACAAAGAAAGGGAGCGCAATCATTTGGGAAAGGAAATTTTAAAGCTCTTTTTGAATCGATTGAAGCAGAGCAAGAAAGAAGAGGAACATTATAAATTAAATATAAACTATGAAAAATTTAAAAGTAGGAGATAGCGCACCGGCAATCAATTCTGTAGATCAGAACGGAGATGTAATTACACTAGAACAGTTTAAAGGAAATAAAGTAGTACTTTATTTTTACCCAAAAGATATGACTCCAGGCTGTACGGCTCAATCCTGTAATTTAAGAGATAATTACAAATTGCTTTTAGACAAAGGATATGTAGTTTTAGGTTGCTCCGCTGATAGCCCAGATAAACATGTTAAATTTATACAGAAATATGAATTACCATTTCCACTTATTTCTGACGAAAGTAAAGAGGTTTTAAATGCATATGGAGTATGGGGTCCTAAGAAATTTATGGGCAAAGAATTTGATGGAATAAGTAGAACTACTTTTGTTATTGATGAAAATGGAATAATAGAAGATGTTATTGAAAAAGTTAAAACTAAAGATCACACAACTCAAATTTTAAAATAACATTTAAGAAAACTAATAACAATTATTTAAATCAATTTCCTTGAAAATTAATTGCACCTAAATTGTTGTAAAATTCAACAGTACAATTTATAGTTAATAAGATAGTGTCCTGTTGAGTGTTATTAGCTTGGTTCTTGACAATACTCCCACTTCCTTCGTAAACTATATTAGTATTAACAGTATTATTATGTTGGTTTACTATTGTTCCGAAAATAGATTGTTTGGTAATGATAAAATTTCCTGATTCTTGATCTGAGAAAACGATGATTAAATCATTGCCATTAAGTGTTAATATTCTTTTATTTGAAATACCACCATCACTTATCAAGACATTAATATTACTATTAATTAATGTGCCATCTTCATAAGTTATGTTGTGATAACCATTATAGGTTCTATTATATTTATCTAAAATTGATATGCACTCCATAGTAAATGTAACATCCCATGTGCCATTACCATTTGTAATGGGCAAGCATTCTTCCCAGTTATTGCATTCTTCACAATTTTCTTGACTTTCAGAACATGAAGTTATAAATATTGATAAACTTATTATGAAAATTAATTTTTTTGTTATTATTAGTTTGTACATAAGACAAATAAAAGCAAATAAAAAGCAAGTATTATGCTAGGCATAATAAAATAAAAAGGCTTTAATATATTAGTGTTAAAGGCAATTCTTATTTCTTAAAAGAGTTTTCTAAAAACTTCTTCAATCTTTCCGCATTGAATAATTTCAATGTTAAAGTTTTCAGCATTAAACTTATTGTATTTAGAGATAATAATTTGTTTATAGCCAAGCTTTTCAGCCTCTGCAATACGATTTTCAATTCTATTTACAGCTCGAATCTCGCCTGATAATCCTATTTCACCCGCAAAGCAAGTAAGCATATCTAGGGCAATATCTTGATCAGAAGAAAGTATAGAGCAGACTACAGCTAAATCAATTGCAGTATCATCAATTTTTATTCCACCAGTAATATTTAAGAAAACATCTTTTGCTCCAAGCATAAATCCACATCTTTTTTCCAAAACAGCTAAAAGCATATTCATCCTTTTAGTGTCAAATCCTGTGCCTGATCTTTGCGGATTACCATATACAGCTGAGCTAACAAGAGATTGTATCTCAACTAAAATTGGACGAGCACCCTCAATAGTAGCTGCAATCCCCACACCACTTGTCGCCTCATCTCTCTCGGAAATAAGTATTTCTGATGGATTATTTACTTCTCTTAATCCATTTTGGTTCATTTCATATACTCCTAATTCAGAAGCTGAACCAAATCTGTTTTTGATAGTTCTTAAAATTCGGTATACATGATTTCTATCTCCCTCAAATTGCAAGACAGTATCAACCATGTGTTCCAATATTTTTGGCCCTGCTATTGCTCCATCCTTATTAATATGACCTATTAAGAAAACGGCTGTTCCAGTTTCTTTGGCATATTTTATAAGTTCTGCTGTACATTCTCTTATTTGAGAAACACTTCCAGGCGAAGAGTCAATGTGAGCTGTATGTAAGGTTTGTATAGAATCAATTACTAATATGTCAGGTTCTAATTGTTCAATTTGTTTAAAGATGTTTTGAGTAGATGTCTCTGTAAGAATATAGCAATGTTCTGAATTTTTGTTTATGCGTTCTGCACGCATTTTAATTTGCTTTTGACTTTCTTCACCTGAAACATAAAGTATTCTTTTACTTTTTGAACTCAGTGCGAACTGTAATAATAAAGTTGATTTCCCTATTCCAGGATCTCCACCTAAAAGAACGAGGGAACCTGGCACAATTCCGCCGCCTAGTACTCTGTTAAGTTCTTTATCATTAGTGACTATTCGTTTTTCATTGCTGTAGTCAATTTCACTAACTAAATTAGGTGTATTGACTTTATTACTTTTATAACCTCCTTTTGTTTCACTTTCCTTAACAAGTAATTCTTCAACAAAAGTATTCCATTCATTACACTGTGGGCATTTCCCTAGCCATTTTGGTGATTGTGTACCGCAACTTTGGCAAAAAAAAGCAGATTGAATTTTCTTTTTTGCCATTATAAGTTTTTGATTTTTTCAATGATATTAGTACTTGAAAATCCATTTAAAAAAGAAACAAGTTTCACCTTCCCACCATTTTGCTGAACAATTTCGTGTCCTACAATAGTTTCAATTTCATAATCACCCCCTTTTGCTAAAACATTAGGAAGTAAAGTGCTAATAATTTTTAAAGGTGTGTCTTCGGAAAACAAAACAATTGCATCAACAAAGCTGAGTGCTGATAATAAAATAGCTCTAGATTCCTCATCAACAATTGGACGATCTTTACCTTTTAATTTTTGTATTGATAGGTCAGAGTTTAGTCCAACGATTAATTTATCACCTAGGTCGGCAGTACTTGCCAGTAATTCTATGTGTCCTCTATGAATAATGTCGAAACATCCATTGGTAAACACTATCTTATTACCATTCTTTTTCCACTGTTCTACTTTTGTAGTTAAGATATCAAGATTGTATATTTTACTATTTAAGTTTTTATGATGTGACATTGCCTCTTTTTTTCGATAAAAATAAAATGAGTAATCCAATGGATCCCATAATAATAGCTACTAAAGTTTGTGCTATATGCACTATAGTTGGAAATAGTAGAGCAGGGTTTGATGGATCTCCACCTTCTCCTAAAAATACTGTACCAACGCCAAGTACTGATAAGCCAATCATCATAATTGCGTGATAAGAACCCACGCCTCCTGGTGTTGGAATTACCATGCCAATTCCACCTAAAACTAACAAGAATAGTCCGTCACTTGCAGATAAATGGTTTGTCTCCTGCATACTGAAAAAACAAACATATGTCATTAAAAAATACATAATCCATATACTAAAAGAATGAAACCAAAAGGCTGATTTTCTTTTCATATTCTTAATGCTTTTAAATCCTTCTTTTAATCCTTCAATGAAGACTAATATCTTTTCATAGAATTTAGAGTTTTTTAGAAATCGTTTAAATAAAACA